>JACPOH010000345.1:0-5381 GCA_016185075.1 Aquabacterium sp.
TGCGGGGGCCGGCGAACAAGTGCATGTGTTCAGCCACCTCTCGCACATGTACACCCAGTGCTCCAGCATCTACACCACCTACTTCTTCCGCAACTCGGACAACTACCCCGAAACGCTGCAACGCTGGCAAGCCATGAAGCGGGGTGCCTCGGACGCCATCGTGCGCCTGGGCGGCACGATCAGCCACCAGCATGGCGTGGGCCGCGATCACGCACCCTGGCTCTCTGCCGAAAAGGGCCCGCTGGGCATGGCCGCCATCGGGCAGGTCCTGCGCTATTTCGACCCACAGGAGCAGCTCAACAAGGGCTGTCTCGGGCGCTTCCACGATTGAGCCTGAAGGCAAGGAGGACGTCCATGTTGGGTCAACGCGTGGCGCTGCCGAGCCTGGCAGCCAAAGGTGTCTGGGACGCCATCGTGATCGGTGGCGGCATCACCGGTGCCGGCATCCTGCTTGAAGCAGCCCGCAGAGGGCACAAGGTGCTGCTGCTGGAGCAGAAGGATTTTTCCTGGGGCACATCCAGTCGCTCTTCGAAGATGGTGCACGGTGGACTGCGTTACATCGCCCAGGGTGATGTTCGCCTGACGCGCCATGCGCTTCAGGAACGCGAACGGCTGCTGTCGGAGTTGCCGGATCTGGTCGTGCGCATGCCCTACATCTTCCCGATCAGACGAGGGCGTTTTCCAGGCCGCTGGCCGATGACCTTCATCCTCAAGCTGTACGACGCGCTGGCCGGCATCCGCGACCACCGCTGGATGAGCCTGGCTGAATTGAAGCAAGCCTACCCTGCCCTGAACCCGCGCGGCCTGCGTGGCGCGATGCGCTACACCGATGCCCTCACCGATGACAGCCGACTGGTGATGCGCGTGCTGCAGGAGGCCTCGCTGGAAGGCGCCACGGCGCGCAACTACACGGAAGTGCAGAGCATCAAGTCCCACGGCCAGGTGCATGAACTGGTGGCACGGGATGCCGAATCAGGCGAGCGCATCGTGCTGCAAGCCCGCCAGGTCTTCAACGCCACCGGGCTGTGGGCAGACCGCCTGTCCGGCTCACCGCCTGTGGTGCGGCCTCAACGCGGCACGCACCTGTTTGTGGCCGCTTCGCGCCTGCCGGTTCGCGACTGCCTGACCATCCTGCACCCCGATGACCGGCGGCCCGTTTTCGTCTTCCCCTGGAAGGGCCAGACCTGCATCGGCACCACCGACATCGACCACCGAGAGGACATTGAGGACGAGCCGCACTGCACGCCCGCCGAGGTCGACTACCTGCTCAAGGTGGCCAACAGCGAGATGCCCGATCTGCATTTGCGCCGCGACGACGTGCTGGCCACCATGGCCGGTGTGCGCCCCATCATCGCCTCGGGCAAAGGGCGTGACCCATCCAAGGAACGGCGAGATCACCTCGTCTGGCAGGCCAATGGGGTGATCTCCGTGTCCGGTGGCAAGCTCACCACCTTCAGGCAGATCGCGCTGGACGCCCTCAAGGCCGCAGGCCTGATCGACGCGCGGGCGCACCGCGAAGCGCATCAGGGCCGGCACCTGCGCTGCTTCCGGCACGCCCTGCCCTCCCCTCAGGGCCTCAATGACCCCTTGCAAGGCCCGGCCGGTGGCGCGGCGCTGCAGGCGCAAGTGGCCTGGATCCTCACGCACGAGATGGTGATGCACCTGGATGACCTGCTGCTGCGGCGCCTGCGCCTGGGCCTGCTGTGCGACGACGCTGGCGAGTCGCTACTGAACACGCTCAAGCCAATGTGCCAGATGCAACTCGGTTGGGACGACGCCCGCTGGCAAGGCGAATGCGCGCGCTATCGCGAGCTCATCGCCAGGAGCTATCGATGAAGCGCGCCGAACCACCTGCTCAGGAGCTGATCCTGGCCATCGATCAGGGCACGCAAAGTGTGCGTGCGATGTTGTTCGACCTCCATGGCAGGCTGGTGGCCAAGTCCCAACAGCACATCACGCCGTATTTTTCGAGCCACCCCAACTGGGCCGAGCAGGAGGGCGACTACTTCTGGCAGAACCTGGGCCAGGCATGCCAGGCCCTCTGGCGTGACTACCCCTTGCTGAAAAGCCGTGTCGGGGCGGTGGCGCTGACTTGCCAGCGCGCCTCGATGATCTGCCTGGATGAAGACATGAGGCCGCTGCGCCCGGCCACCATCTGGCTGGACTCGCGACGCACCGACGACTACCCCACGCTGCCATGGTGGTTGAAGCTGGGTGTGCGCCTGGTGGGGCAGCAACACATGATGTACCAGTTGCAATCCAAGGCCGAGTGCAACTGGCTGGCCGCCGACTTTCCCGAGGTATGGGCACGCACCCGCCACTTTGTACAACTGTCGGCCTACCTGAGCTACCGCCTGACCGGGCAGCTGCGCGATGCCGTGCCGTCGCAGGTGGGCTATGTGCCCTTCGACCACAAACACCAGCAATGGGCCAACGCCCGGGATCTGACCTGGCGCGCCTTGCGCGTGAGGCGTGAGCAGTTGCCGGAACTGGTACAGGCCTCCGAGCCCTTGGGCACCATTTCCGTCGCAGCAGCCAGCGCCACCGGCATCCCGCAAGGCCTGGTTCTGTATGCAGCCGGGGCAGACAAGGCCTGTGAGGTGCTGGCCTGCGGCGGCATCAGCCCCGATGTGGCCTGCATCAGCTATGGCACCACAGCCACCATCAACACGGGCAACACGCGCCATGTGTCGCCCATGCCCTTTCTGCCAGCCTACCCCGCCGCCATGCCGCGTGCGTTCAACTCGGAAATCATCGTGCAGCGCGGCTACTGGATGGTGAACTGGTTCAAACGCGAGTTCGCCTCACACGAAGTGCGGCTCGCAGAAGAACGTGGCATCGCGCCGGAAGTACTGTTTGATACCTTGCTGGACGAGTCACCCGCCGGCGCCATGGGCCTGGTGCTGCAACCATTCTGGAACCCCGGCGTGAAGTTTCCGGGCCCCGAAGCCAAAGGCGCCGTGATCGGCTTTGGCGATGTGCACACACGCGCCCATCTGTACCGCGCCATCATTGAAGGCCTGGCTTATGCCCTGCGGCATGGCAAGGAACAGCTCGAGCACCGCAACCGCGTGGCAGTACGCAGCCTGCGCGTGGCCGGTGGTGGTTCGCAGAGTGACCGCATCATGCAGATCACGGCCAATGTATTCGGCCTGCGCACGGAACGCATCCACACCAGCGAAGCCTCCGGCCTGGGGGCGGCCATCAACGCGGCGGTGGGCGCGGGCCATTACAAGAACCACGCCGAAGCGGTGAGGGCAATGTCCTGGCAAGGCCCGGTGTTCGAGCCCGAGCCGGACAAGGTGCGCACCTATGACCGGCTCTACCGCGAGGTCTACAACCGCATGTACGACCGGCTGTCACCACTGTACAGGTCGATCCGGCACATCACCAATTACCCCAAGCACTGAATGCCGTGGCCCGGCCGCAAGCGGGTAAGCTTCAGGCCATGCGCCCGTCCATTCGTCAACGCGTCGGCTCCTCTTTCGAACTGCGCCTGCTGTGGCCCAGTTTGCTGATGGCGCTTGCGTCCTGGGGCTTCATGAAGATCGCCGGCGAGGTGCTGGAAGGCGATGCCCGCGCCATGGACTTGTGGATCCTGCACCTGCTGAGAAGCGGCGAAAACCAGCTCACGCCCATCGGGCCGCTGTGGTTGCAGGAGACCATCCGCGACCTGACTGCCATGGGCAGCCCCGCCGTGCTGACCTTGACCGTGGGGGCCGTGTGGGGCTACCTGGTGATGGCCCGCCAGCGCATCATGGCGTGGCTTGCGCTGGGTTCTGCGCTGGGTGGGGTGTTGGTGGCGTTCAGCTTGAAGGCCCTGTTCTCTCGGGAGCGCCCGGATGCCATCTTCCATGCGGCCATCGCGTCCGGCTACAGTTTCCCGAGTGGCCACGCGATGATGTCGGCCATCGTCTACCTGACCATGGCGGCCTTGATCGCCCGCCTCGCGCCGCGCACCCGCTTGCGGCTGTACGTGATGGCCGTGGCCTTGCTGATCACCGGGCTGGTGGGCCTGTCACGCGTCTACCTGGGTGTCCACTGGGCTTCGGATGTGGTGGGGGGCTGGGCCGCCGGTGCTGCCTGGGCCCTGCTGTGCTGGCTGTTGGCCAGCCGCCTGCACCTTGGGCAGGAGCGCGCGCGATGAAGGGCCAACCGTTCACGTATCGACTGACCCATGCATGGGATGGCCTGCGCGCGGCCTGGCGCATGGAAAAAAGCCTGCGCACGCATGCGCTGGCCACGATCGCTGTATGGGGCCTGTTGATCTTCACCCGTGCACCTGGCCTCTGGTGGGCCGTGATGGCCCTGACCATCGGGCTCGTGGTCGCCTGCGAGCTGCTCAACACGGCGCTGGAGGTGCTGTGTGACCATGTGCACCCGCAGCGCCATGAGGCCATCAAACAGACCAAGGACATCGCCGCGGCGGCCGTGCTGGTGAGCAGCCTGGCCGCCCTGATGGTTGGCCTGGCTTTTTTGGTAGTGCACGTGTTGCCTTGGATGGGGTGGCTCAGGCGGTAACGCCTTCACCTCGCCGTCGAGCCTGATCGGGTTTGACCGAGGCCAGCACCGCATCCAGCCGCATCAGCACGCCAGACACATCCAGCGGCTTGGGCCAGAAATCCGCAAAGCCCTGCTCGCGCGCACGGCTCACCGGATCACGGGAGACGTCCGCCGACATCGCGATGCAAGTCACGCCCTGACCTTGAGGCATCTGCCGTATGCGTGCCAGCACCTCGCCACCATTCATGTCAGGCAGATTGATGTCGATGAGGACCAGATCAGGCCAGGCATGCTGCAGGCGATCCAGCCCCTTTTCACCATCCTCGGCAATCAAGAGCTTGACGTGGGGACGTAAATCAAAGATGGCACGCAACAAGGCGGCATTCAAAGGGTTATCTTCAATGCACAGCACGGTGGTGGCGCGGTCATCACCTTGCTGGAGCCGAGCGGCGTCGGGCTCGGTCGGCGCAGCAGCCGTGCTGGCTTGCACCATCAAGGGCATGGCTACCGTCACCGTGGTGCCCACACCTTCCGTGCTGTCCACGGTGATCTCACCGCCCATGGACTCGATCAAGCGACGCGTGATCACCAGGCCTAATCCTGTGCCCTCGATGCCATCACGATCAGCCCCCAGCCGGTTGAAGGGCTCGAACAGCCCCTTCATCTGCTCGGAGCTGAGTCCTCGGCCGGTATCGGCCACGCGCAACAACAAGCATTCGCCACGCGACTCGCGCTCCGCGATGGCGCAATGCACCGTCACCTTGCCGCCCACGCGGTTGTACTTCACGGCATTGGACAAGATGTTGATGAGCGCCTGCTTGAGGCGTCGCTCGTCGCCCATGATCTGGCGGCGCTCGACCTTGCTCGCATCCACCTGA
>JACPOH010000345.1:5422-8804 GCA_016185075.1 Aquabacterium sp.
CATCGTCAAGCCCCCGTCACCGGATTCGATGCGCGTCAGATCCAGGATGTCGTTGATCATCTCCAGCAGATGCTGGCCGGCACGCAAGATGTACTCGACATGCAGCCGCTGACCGGCCGCCATGCGCCCATTGGCATCGTGCAGGAGCAGCTGTGCAAAGCCGATCACCGCGTTGAGAGGGGTACGCAGCTCGTGACTCACACGCGAGAGAAACTCGCTCTTGGCCTCGCTGGCCTTCATCATGGCCTGACGCTCCAGCAGTGCCGATTCGGCCTGCTTGCGCTCGGTGATGTCGCGCGACAGCACGATGAACCGCGTGTCCGGCCCACATGCGCCCCCCTTGCGCGACACGGACAACTCGAACCAATGGGGGCCGTCAGCCAGCTCCAGCTCCAACTGTGCGCCGGCGGACGTGCCCTTGGTCAAGGCCTCCTCCATGGCCGTGGTGACCACGAGCGCCTGGTCGGCGGGCATCACGTCCCGAATGGTCTTGCCCAGCAGCTCATCTGGCGGTCGGATCAGCGTCTCCGGGCGAGATGAATGCACGGCGTGATAGCGGCCAAGCAAATCCAGCTCCAGCATCACGTCAGGCACAGCATCCAGCGTAGCCCGCAACTGATCACCCATCAACGCCATCTCGCGGTACGGCTCTTCGATGACCTCCACAAAGACAGCGCGGTACAGGAAAAGGTAGGACACCACCTTGTACACATGCCCGGTAAAGTTGTAGACGTCACTCAGCGTGGCGTACAAGGTGAAGAAGCACTCGCTCATGGCCATGGCGCACACGGCCCCGAACAGCGCAGCAGCATTGAACGGCAAAGGGCGCTGCATCTGCATGTACAGAAGCCAGGCGGCCGCCAGGTTCATGCTGATGATCAGGTACTCGGCGCCGATCTTGAAGGCCGTCAAGCCGGTGCCCGGCCGATAGGTCTCCGGCATCCAGCCGGGGTGGAACAGGAACACCCAATAACATCCCGCCACGGCCAGCAACACACCGAACAGCCAGGCAAACCGCCCGCGCCCGGAGACAGCTCGACCAGGTGGCAACATGGCCACAAGCAGCAAAGCGGAAGCCGCCAGCAGGCGCGCAGCCAGCCAGAAATGGATCGCTTTCTGAGGGCCCGATGGCGTGATGAAGTGGGGCATGCCCACGAAAGACAGGGCATGCGCGAAATCCAGCATGGCCACGCCCAGGAAGGCACAGGCGAGCACGACAGCATGGCGAGGCAAGGCTCGGCTGTAAGCGTTCCAGCCACAGGCAAACACCAGAACGCCAATCACCACCGCCACCATCTCCAGCATGGTGTGGATGGGTACGTAGTTCTCGATACGCTCAAAGCCAGTCCAGATCGGGACGGCCCAGGCCAACAGTAATCCCGCGGCCATGAAGGCGATGAGGGCCAGGGCCTGACGCATGGGCACGCGATGGCTGTGATGCAGCATCACACCGCTCCTTGAAGTTCATGTCTTGCAGCCTGGGCACAAGGACGACAACTTCAGGACCTCACGTCAACGATCATCGATCGAGCGTGCGTGCCAAGACCTGTGGCCTTGATTGTTGCACGTCACGGGCCCATGCACCAGTGCGGCACGAGCTAGTGCGTCAGGGCCGACAACCTGGGTAAAGCCCGGATGGCGTTGGCGGCCGTCAAGGACTCGACCTGCTGGAGCGTACAAGCTCGAACTTGCGCCAGTGTCATGGCGATGCGCGGCAATTCGGCCGGCTCGTTGCGGCTGCGTTGCCCTTGGGCGCGTGCCTCGGCCGTCTGGTAAAGCCAGTGTGGCGGGATGTCAGGCGCATCGGTTTCCAGCACGAGGGCGCCGTCTGGCAGGCTGGCCGCCAGGCGGCGGATCTGCAGCGCCCGATCGAAGGTCATCGCGCCACCGAAGCCCAGTTTGAAGCCCAGCTCGACGAAGGCCATGGCCTGCTGCTCGCTGCCATTGAAGGCATGCGCGATGCCGCCGGGCACCGGCCGCCCGGCCTCACGCAAGCGGCGCAGGTGCTTGAGCAGGCCGTCCGCGCTGCGGCGCACATGCAGGATCACGGGCAGGCCATGCGCCACGGCCAGTTCCAGTTGGGCCACATACAGGCGCTCCTGCAAGGCCTTGCTGCCCTCGTCTTGCAGATCCGGCACGAAGTAATCCAGGCCGATTTCGCCCACGGCCACCAGGCGCGGGTCGTCTCGCCAGGCCTGCAGGGCCTGGGCCAGACCGGCCAGTGCCTCTTGCTCTGGCGTGTCGCGCACATAGAGGGGGTGGATGCCCAAGGCATAAGCGCCGCCGCACTGCATGGCCGCAGCCCGCGCGGTACCGAAGGTGGCCGGCGACACGGCAGGGATCACTAGCAGGCCCACGCCCGCATCGCGGGCACGCTGGATCACCTCGGCGCGGTCCGCATCGAACTCGGGGGCATCCAGATGGCAGTGGGTGTCGATCCACATGCGCGCATCCCCCTTGCCGTATCAGGAGGCGAACAGGCCGTTGACCAGCTGGTGTCGCTGCGCGCAGCGTTGCGCCAGACTGGCATCGTGGGTGACCATGACCACCGCCGTGCCCTGGTCGGCTGCCAGTTGCAGCATCAGGTCAAAAACGATGTCGGCGGTGTGGCGATCCAGGTTGCCGGTGGGTTCGTCGGCCAGCACACAGGCGGGCTGCGTGACCAGGGCGCGCGCCACGGCCACGCGCTGGCGCTCGCCGCCGGACAGCTCGGCCGGACGGTGCTCGACACGGTTGCTCAAGCCCACCCGGTCCAGCCACTGGCGTGCCTGCTCGCGCGCCTGCTCCTGGGGCATGCGGCGAATCAACAAGGGCATGGCCACATTGTCCAGGGCCGTGAACTCAGGCAAGAGGTGATGGAACTGGTAGATGAAGCCCAGGTGCTGGTTGCGCCACGCGCCTTGTTGCGCCTGGCTCATGTGCGACAAATCGCGGCCCATGAGCTGCACGCGCCCGCTGCTGGGGGCATCCAGGCCACCAAGCAGGTGCAGCAAGGTGCTCTTGCCCGAGCCCGATGCGCCCACCACCGCCACGGTTTCACCCGATGAAACCTGTAGATCCACCCCCTGGAGGATGGTCACATCCAACGGGCCTTCGTGAAAGCGTTTGACCAGCCCGCGGGCTTCGAGAATGAGTGTGTCAGCCATGCCGATCAGATATGGAGCAACCAGACCAGGATGTTCTTGGCGATGAAGCCCAGCATCCCGAAACCCAGCACAATGAACAGCATGAAGGTGCCGAACTTGCCAGCCTTGGATTCGCGCGCGAGCTGGAAGATGATGAAAAACATGTAGAGGATGAAACCGCCTACCCCGACGGTCAGCCCCAGTTGAGCAATCTGCTCCTCGCTCAGACCAAACATATCAAACCGCTTCCCTGCCCG
>JACPOH010000346.1 GCA_016185075.1 Aquabacterium sp.
ACGCCCGAAGGCCTGCAGAGCCGTCTCGAAGACGTGCTCCAGCGCCATGGCCTGGACTTCCACATCGACTGGACGCTCGGCGGTCGCCCCTTCCTGACACGCCGCGGCCCGCTGGTGGACGCCATGGCCGAGGCCATCAAGAGCGTGACCGGCATCGACACCGAACTGTCCACCACCGGCGGCACCTCGGACGGGCGCTTCATCGCGCAGATCTGCCCGCAGGTGGTCGAAGTCGGCCCTGTCAACGCCAGCATCCACAAGATTGACGAGCACGTGGCCGTGGCCGACATCGAGCCGCTCAAGGACATCTACAAGCAGACCCTGGAAAGGCTGCTGGCGTGATGGCCCACACGAAGACCGTCATCCAGCTGATCGAGCAAAGCGCTGACCGCCTGGAACAAGCCCAGGTGGGCTACGGACACGGCACCACCAACGCCTTTGACGAAGCCGCCTGGCTCGTGATGTGGCGCCTGGGCCTGCCCATCGACGACCTGGATGGTGTGGCCGATCAAGCCGTGTCGCCAGGACAAGCCGAGCAGGTGCGCCAGCTCATCGAAGAACGCATCACCACCCGCAAGCCCGCCGCCTACCTGACGAAACAGGCCTGGCTGCAAGGCGTGCCCTTCTATGTGGACGAGCGCGCCATCGTGCCGCGCTCCTTCATTGCGGAGCTGCTGGCCGAAGGCACCATCGACGACTGGCTCAGCGACCAGACCCGCCGTGTGCTGGACCTGTGCACCGGCAACGGCAGCCTGGCCGTGCTGACCGCGATGGCCTACCCGGATGTCACGGTGGATGGCGCCGACATCAGCCCGGATGCCCTGGCCGTGGCCCGCATCAATGTGGACCAGCACCAGCTGACTGATCGCATCACCTTGCTGCAAAGCAATGGCTTGCAATCGGTTCAAGGACCGTATGACCTGATCCTGTGCAACCCGCCTTACGTGAACGCGCAGTCCATGAAGGCGCTGCCCGCCGAGTACAAGGCCGAGCCCGAACTGGCGCTGGCCTCCGGCGAAGACGGCATGGACTTCACCCGCCAGCTGATCGCCGATCTGCGCGCCCAGCCCGACCGCTACATGACGCCCGACGCCGTGCTCGTGCTGGAGATCGGCAACGAACGTGCGCACTTCGAGCGCGCCTTCCCCGATCTGCCCGTGTTCTGGCTGCCCACCTCATCGGGTGACGACCAGGTGCTGCTCATCACCCGTGAAGCGCTGCTCGCCTGAGGCCGTGGCTTAGACTGCGCTCGCTCGGCGCGTCCCGCCGAGCCCCTCTGCCCTACTGATTGCCCCCATGATCGTCCTCAAGAATGTCACGCTGCTGCGCGGCACCAAGCCCGTTCTGAACCAGGCCAGCGCCACCTTGCACCCGGGAGAGAAGGTCGGTCTGATCGGGCGAAATGGTGCGGGCAAGTCTTCCTTGTTCTCGCTGCTGGCCGGGCGGCTGCACCCCGATGCCGGCGACGTCGAGATCCCGCCCAGCTGGCTGCGGCCCGGCGGCATGGGAGACGGACGACGACGCCACCGAGTTCGTGCTGCAGGGTGACACCCGCCTGATGAAGGCCAAGGCCGATCTGGCTGCCGCAGAAGCAGCCGATGATGGCAATGCCATTGGTGAGGCCCATGCCGCACTGGCCGAGGCGGGCTACTTCGACGCACCCGCCCGCGCTCAGGCTTTGTTGCTGGGCCTGGGTTTCACGCTCGAACAGACGCAGCACCCCGTGAACAGCTTCTCGGGTGGTTGGCGCATGCGCCTGCAACTGGCCCGCGCGCTGATGTGCCCCGCCCAGTTGCTGCTGCTGGACGAACCCACCAACCACCTGGACCTGGACGCCCTCGTCTGGCTGGAAGCCTGGCTGCAACGCTATGAAGGCACGCTGCTGATCATCAGCCACGACCGCGAGTTCCTGGATGCCATCACCAAGGTCACCCTGCACCTGGATGACGGCAAGCTCACCCGCTACACCGGTGGCTACACCGCCTTCGAATCCATGCGCGCCGAGCGCCTGAGCCAGCAGCAGGCGGCCTTCAACAAACAACAAGACAAGATCGCGCACCTCAACAAGTTCATCGCGCGGTTCAAGGCCAAAGCCAGCAAGGCCAAGCAGGCGCAAAGCCGCGTCAAGGCGCTGGAGCGCATGGAAAAGCTCGCGCCCGTGCTCACCGCCAGCGACTTCCAGTTCAGCTTCCCCGAGCCTGCCAGCCTGCCCAACCCGATGATGGCCATCAAGGATCTGGCCTGCGGCTACCACCGCGAAGGCCTGGCGCCCTTGACCATCGTCTCCGACATCAACCGTTCCGTGCTGCCCGGCCAGCGCATCGGCATCCTGGGTGCCAACGGCCAGGGCAAGTCCACCGTGGTCAAGACCCTGGCACACATGAACAAGCCCATCAGCGGCGAGATCACCGAAGGCAAGGGGCTGAGCATCGGCTACTTCGCCCAGCAGGAGCTGGACGTGTTGCGCATGGATGAAGGCCCCATGCAGCACATGATCCGTCTGGCGCGCGAGGTCGGCCCCAATGCACGCGAGCAGGAGTTGCGCGATTTCCTTGGCCGCTTCCAGTTCACGGGCGACATGGTCAACCAGCCGGTCAGCCAGTTCAGCGGCGGCGAGAAAGCGCGCCTGGTGTTGGCGCTCATCGTCTGGCAGCGCCCCAACCTGTTGCTGCTGGACGAACCCACCAACCACCTGGACCTCACCACCCGCGAAGCCCTGAGCATGGCGCTCAACGAGTTCGAAGGCAGCGTGATGCTGGTCAGCCACGACCGTGCGCTGTTGCGCGAAGTGTGCGACGAGTTCTGGCTGGTGGCCAAGGGCCAGGTCAGCACCTTTGATGGCGACCTGGACGACTACCAGAAGTGGCTGCAGGAACAAGCCAGGGAGGTGGCCCAGGCTGCCCGTGCGGCGCGTGAAGCGAACCGCAACGACAAGGCACAGGCCAGCGTGCCGACAACGCCTGCCGCCCCAGCGGAGGCTGCGCCGCCCCTCGCCAGAGGCAAGGAAGACCGCAAGGCCCAGGCCCAGGCACGTCAGCGCATTGCCGAGCAGACCAAGCCACTGAAGGCTGAACTCAAGCAGCTCGACCAACGCCTGGCCAAGGCCCACGAAGAGCAAGCTGCGCTCACCGACAGCCTGGCCAACCCCGGCCTGTCAGGCGCAGCCCGAGCTGAACAGGGCAAGCGGCTGAAGACCCTCGGCGAAGAGATCGAGGCGCTGGAATCCCGTTGGCTCGAACTCACTGATCAGATCGAGCAACTGGAGGCCTGATCACCGCCCCTTGCGGTGCTCCAGCATGTCCTGGCAGCCCACACACACGTGCGCTTCAGGCAGCACTTCCAGGCGCGCCAGGCCGATCGGATCACCGCACTCGGTGCACTGCCCATAATCGCCGCTCTCAATGCGCTCCAGTGCCTGCTGGGTGGCCGCCAGCTCCGTCTGCTCGTGATGCAGCAAAGCGATGACCTCGTCATCCGCCTCGGCGGCCATGGCGCCTTCGATACCGGCGACAAAGGTGTTGGCAGTGACAGACTCTTCCGCCGCCAGACGGGCGCGCAGTTCGCTGTCCTGGGCGCTCAATGTACGAGCCTGCTCCTGCAAGCGGGCCTTGAAATGTGCCAACTGCTCGGCCGTCAATTCGGCCTTCATGGTCAACACTGGCGCTGGATTGCTTGGCATCTGGTTCTCCGGTAAGGGTGTATTTCGAGAATAGTCAGCAATGGCCCGTGCCGCCTTGCGGCATGTCAAGCCGTGCCAGCCCATGGCCGGGCAGCCGGCCAACATGGCGCCATGTCGCCCTCGCCATTCGGTATTTCGGAAAAAAACCCGGAAATTCGGTGCTAATCTCAGGTTTCCCCCAGTTTCCTGAGGTTGACGCGCTGCAGCTGAGCGCCTACGCTTGCGCCCCATGGTTTTCACGATCCGCCGTCAAGGCCGCCTAGCCCACTTTTCGGGCGACCCTGCCCCCTGGATCCCTTCTGGTGTCCGCTCCCCGCTTGCCGCGAGCCTGCTGGCTTGCGGCCTGTTGCTGGGCACCTCCCCCATCGCATCGGCTCAGTCTTTGCCAGTGGCCACGTCTGCCAGCGCCGTACAGGGCGGCAACAACGCCGCCAGCGCCAACAGCGCCGCGCCAGCCATCGCCCCCACGACATCCGCCAACGCATCGGACAGCAGCGACCCGGTCTCCCGCTTTCTGGCCGACAAGGGCCTGCTGCCCAATACCCGGCCGGTGGTTGAACTGGCCCAGCAAATGCGCGACAAGGCCACGGACATGGCGTCCGACCTGGTCCTGTCAGCCATGAACTTCCTCGGCGTGCCTTACCGCCGTGGCGGCTCGTCGGTTCAAAGTGGCTTTGATTGCAGTGGCTTCACCCGCCACGTGTTCGAGAACAGCGTCGGCCTGATCCTGCCTCGTCGCGCCATCGAGCAGGCCAACTCACCCGACCTGATCCCGATCCAGAAGTCCGAACTGAAACCTGGCGATCTGGTGTTCTTCAACACCCTGCGCCACACGTTCTCGCATGTGGGCATCTACATCGGCGACGACAAGTTCATCCATTCGCCTCGGGCTGGTGGCCAGGTTCGCGTGGAGGACATGCGCCAGGCCTACTGGCAACAACGTTTTGACGGCGCCCGTCGGGCCCCGGCCATGACGACCCGCCAGCAAACGACCCCGCCCAACAACTGAGTCGCCAGCAGGGCCACGGCAGGCCGACGTGACTTGCCGCACAATGCAGGGCCATGACCCAGTCAAACGCGCAGCAATCCGGACGCGTCATCCCGATCCGAACCTCCTCACCAGACGTCTTGCCCTTGCCCGCGGGCCTCGCCTCCGGCGCGGCCGTCACGCCCACCGACCAGCTCGCCAGGCCGCTGCGTGACTTGCGCATCTCCGTCACCGACCGGTGCAACTTTCGTTGCGGCTACTGCATGCCGCGCGACGCCTTTGGCACCGACCACCCGTTCCTGCCTCACGCGGCCTTGTTGAGCTTCGAGGAAATCACGCGTGTGGCCCGCATCGCGCTGTCGCTGGGCGTGACCAAACTGCGCCTGACAGGCGGAGAACCCCTGCTGCGCAAGGACATCGACAAGCTTGTGGGCCAACTGGCGAGCCTGCGCACACTGGACGGCGAGCCGCCAGAACTCACGCTCACCACCAACGGCAGCCTGCTCAAACGCAAGGCGCAATCCTTGAAAGATGCGGGCCTGCATCGCGTGACGGTCAGCCTTGACGCGCTGGATCAGGCCACCTTCGAGCGCATGAGCGACACCAGGCTGGCCGTGTCTGACGTGCTCGCCGGCATCGAGGCTGCCCAGGCTGTTGGCCTGCAACCCGTCAAGGTCAACATGGTCGTTCAACGAGGCGTCAATGATCAGGAGATCCTCCCCCTGGTGAGCCACTTCCGGCACACGGGCGTCGAGTTGCGCTTCATCGAGTTCATGGACGTTGGCCAGACCAACCACTGGCAGATGGCGCACGTGCTGCCATCCGACGAGGTTCGCGCGCGGATCAACCAGGTGTTCGCGCTGGCGCCTGCCGAAACCGCCCGACACGGCGCGACCGCCCAGCGTTGGACCTACACGGATGGCGGCGGCCACGTCGGCTTCATCTCCAGCGTGACACAAGCCTTCTGTGGCGACTGCACCCGCTTGCGCTTATCGACGGAGGGCCGGCTCTACACCTGCCTGTTCGCCAGCCAGGGCTACGATCTGCGCAGCCTGCTGCGAAGTGACACGGCCTTGCCGGATGAGCAGATCGCCGCACGCCTGGCTGCCTTGTGGTCTCAGCGAGCGGATCGCTACTCCCAACTGCGCGGGCTGCCTGACCATCCACACACAGCTGGCACGCCGCAAGCCCCCCGTATCGAAATGAGTTACATCGGTGGATGAGACCACATCAGCAAGCGTCACAGCCTGGTTGCTGGCCGGAGGCGAAGGTCGCCGCATGCAGGGGCAGGACAAAGGCCTGGTCGACTACCAGGGGCGCCCTCTGGCCGCATGGGTCTTGAGTTGCCTGGCGCCACAGTGCGACACCCTTCGCATCAGTGCGAACCGCAACCTGGCACGCTACGAGCAATTGCGCCAGGAGGCGAACAAGGCTTGCGCCAGACCCTCCGACGCAGCGCCCCCCGTGGGCGTGTATCCGGACGATCCGGATCTGGAACCCCGCAGCGGCCCGCTGGCGGGCATCATCACCGCGATGCGTCACACCGACACCGAATGGCTGATGGTGGCCCCCTGCGACATGCCCCACCTGCCGCACGACCTCGTGGCGCGCCTGATGCAGCAAGCCGCGCAGACAAATGCCGACATCGTGATTCCTTGCACGGAATCAAGCACCCCCGAACCCCGTTTCCATTGGGTCTGTGGATTGATTCGCAAGCGGGTTTGCCCTGACACTCTCCATCAGTTCGTGAATGGTGAACGTAAAGTTGGCCATTGGGTACGCAGCCAATCCTGGTCAAGCGTAACCTTCCCTGACACGAGCGCTTTTGCCAACATGAATAGCCTGGAGACACTGCGTGGTCGGGACTGATTCTTCTGTTCGCATTGCACGCATCGCGCCTGCCGAGTTGAGCGCATACAAAAGGCTTCGTGATGAAGGCCTGCAATTGCACCCTGACGCCTTCGATGCCGACATCGAAAGCGAGCGCGCACGCCCCCCCGAGAGCTACCTGGGCCGACTGGGTTTGAGCGAAACCCTGGGTGGCAGCTTTCTGCTGGGCGCCTGGGTAGAGAAAGAACTGGTGGGCATGATCGGGCTGGAGCGCCAGTCACTTCAGAAGCTGCGCCACAGCGCCGAGCTCAACAGCATGATGGTCAGCCCCAGGCACACCGGCAAAGGCATCGGCCTCATGCTGGTCAACACAGCCATCAACGAGGCTCGCCATGCGATCGGTCTGGAGCAGATCATGCTGCGCGTGAGCACTTCCAGCGAGTCTGCCATTCGTCTATATGAGCGCGCCGGCTTCCAGGCCTGTGGCGTGCTTCCGCATGCGATCAAGCTGGTCGATGCGCCCGGGCAAGTCCGCTATTTCGACAAGCTGACCATGGTCCTCATCCTCTGAGGACCGGACCAAGGCACCGAAGCGCATTTCAGCGCGCCTCGGCCGCCCCCCGGTTGGCCAGGCCATCGGCCCGCTCGTTACCCGGGTCACCCGCGTGCCCCCTCACCCAGCGCCAATCCACCTGGTGCTGTGCAGCCATCTCCTCCAGCTTGCGCCACAAATCATCGTTCTTGACCGGCTTGCCATCGGCCGTCTTCCAGCCACGGCGTTTCCAGCCCGTGATCCATTCGGTGATGCCTTTGCGCACGTATTCGCTGTCGGTGTAGATCACCACCTTGCAGGGCCGCTTGAGCACCCTCAGGGCCTCGATCACGGCCGTGAGTTCCATGCGGTTGTTGGTGGTCATCAACTCGCCACCCCACATTTCCTTTTCATGCGGGCCGCTGACCATCCATACGCCCCAGCCGCCTCGACCAGGGTTGCCCTTGCACGCGCCATCGGTGTACATCACGACGGCAGGCGTTGCTGATTCAGTCATCCATTCACATCCTGTTGAAAGTGGCCATCACGCTGATGGCGCTGGGCCACAACGGCCGGCGCCGCAGACGGTGCGACACGGGCCTTCTTGATCTTGCCGACCAGGCGCATGCCACGCGCGCGCTTGACGGCCACCACGAAATACACGGCCCCCAACACGGGCCACCAGCGGTCGCCTGCATGTTCCATCCAGCGCAGCCGGTCCCACGACTGCTCGCTGCGCACCATCGGGCGATAACAACCAAAGCAGCCGGCCTCCACCTCCAGATCCAGCAGGCGAAGCCAATCACGCAAACGCCAGTAAGCAATGAACTCGCCTTGCGGCAACACCAATGCAGACTGCGCCCCCCAGCGCCCCATGCGCTGCCACACGCCCCACAGGCTTGCAGGATTGAAGCCGGCAATCACCACACGGCCCTCAGGCACGAGGACACGCTCAACCTCGCGCAGCGTGTCATGCGGATCACGGGCCAGCTCCAGGGCATGCGGCAAGACCACCAGATCCAGACTGTTGCTCGGGAAAGGCAAGGCCTCGAAATCGCAGCGCAAGCTGAAGGGCGCTCCATTGAGCAACTCACCTCCATCCACCAGCGGCTCATGCACCAGCGGCGACATGCCCGAAGGTGGCGCCCAATGCGCGTATGCTGCGTCCAGCGCCAGCCAGCGATGGGGCATGCGGTTGGTACGCAGGCCATCCAGCTCCGGCAAACCCAGCTGCAAGGCGTGAAAGCCAAAAATATCGGCCACCAGTCGGTCCATCTGGGCCTGCTCCCACTCGAGCAAGGCCTGACCTGGCGGCAGGGCCAACCAAGGGTGCAACTCTATAATGGGATCGACTCTGGTCATGGAATTACTAGCCCTACCCGCCTTCACCGACAACTACATCTGGATGCTGCACAACGGGCAACATGCCCTCGTGGTCGATCCAGGTGAAGCCGCGCCTGTGCTCAAGGCCTTGCAGCAACACGGATTGACGCTGACCGCCATTCTAGTGACCCATCATCACCCGGATCACACAGCAGGGCTGAAGGCGCTTCAGTCCGGCCACATTCCTGTCTACGGGCCACGACACGAAGCCATCGCCGGCATCACCCACATGGTCGGCAACGGCGAGACCCTGGTATGGCAAGGGCACACGATCCATGTGCTCGACGTCCCTGGCCATACCGCCGGGCACATCGCCTACGTCATTGATCATGCGCCACATCAAGCGCACCATGATCCGATTGCCTTCGTTGGAGATACACTCTTCTCTGCGGGCTGCGGTCGCGTTTTCGATGGCAGCATGGATCAGTTGTTCGTGAGCCTCACCCGCCTGAAACAGTTGCCCGATGCCACCCGCGTCTGTGCAGCCCACGAGTACACCCTCAGCAACCTGCGCTTTGCGAAGGCTGTTGAGCCAAACAACCCTGACCTTGGCGCTTACCAGTTGCATTGCGAGGCTCTGAGAGCCGACGCGCTGCCCACACTGCCCAGCACCATCCGCACCGAGAAGGCGGTCAACCCCTTCTTGCGATGCACTGAACCCGAAGTGGTCTCCAGCGCCCTGCAGCATGGCGCAAAGGATGCCAGCCCCGAGGCTGTCTTTGCCGCCCTGCGTCTATGGAAAAACACATTCTGAAGATGAAGACGACACGCTTGCTCCATCGCTCCTTCACCTTGACGGCCACCACGCTGGGATGCCTGCTGCTGACAGCATGCGGCTCGGTCTATGGCCCGCAAAGCCGCCAGCAACTCGACATGGACAAGCTGCTGCAAAGCACGCCACCAGCTGCCGGCCATGCCTTGGCCGGCACGGAAGGCAAGTTCCTGCGCAGCGCCGTCAAGCAGGATCCTGCTTCGGGCCTGCGTGTGGACATCGGTGCCGCCACCATCAGCGGCGCAGAGCCCGGCCTGGCCTCGCCATCCACCGCTGTGGTGGGTGCGGCAGAACAGGGGCGATCTGGCGACGCAAACGGCAGCGCCCCACAGGCCACCGCGGCGGCAGCCGATGAGCAAGATGCCAAGGAAGCCATCGGCGCGCCCACCGACCCACTGCGCCCCGAGGCCGCACTGGATCTGACGGACACCACGGCCAATCAGGATCTGTGGGGGCGCGTGCGCAAGGGCTTTGGCCTGCCACCGCTGGAGAGCCAATTGGTACTGGAGCACGAGCGCTGGTATGCAAGCCGCCCCGACTACGTCCAACGCATGACCGAGCGGGCAAGCCGTTACCTGTTCCACGTGGTCGATGAAATCGAGCGCCGCCAGATGCCCACCGAGCTGGCCCTGCTGCCCTTCATCGAAAGTGCGTTCAACCCGCAAGCCCTGTCTTCGGCCCGCGCCTCCGGCATCTGGCAATTCATGCCCGCCACCGGCAAGGACTTCGAGCTCAAGCAGAACCTCTTCCGCGACGACCGCCGCGACGTGCTGGCCTCGACCCGCGCAGCCCTGGATTACCTGCAGCGCCTGAACAAGCAATTCGGTGACTGGCATCTGGCCCTGGCTGCCTACAACTGGGGCGAAGGCAACGTCCAGAAGGCCATCAACCGCAATGCGCGCGCAGGCCTGCCCACGGACTACGCCAGCCTGAACATGCCGCCAGAGACACGCAACTACGTGCCCAAGCTGCATGCGGTCAAGAACATCATCTGGCACCCTGAAACCTTTGGCCTGACGCTCACCCCGATCGAGAACCACCCGTATTTCGTGAGCGTGCCCATTCAGCGCGACATGGATGCGCCTCTGGCAGCCCGCCTCGCCGGCTTGCCACTGGAAGAGTTCAAGGCACTCAACCCTTCGCTGAACAAGCCGGTGATCCTGGCTGCAGGCACCCCCCAGGTGCTGCTGCCCTATGACAACGCCAGCCTGTTCGTGCACAACCTGAGCAACCACAAAGGCCCGCTGGCCAGTTGGACGGCCTGGGTGGTGCCCCGCACCATGCGCCCGAGCGACGCGGCGCGGCAGGTCGGCATGAGCGAGGCCAGCCTGCGCGAAGTCAACCGCATCCCACCCAAGATGCTGGTCAAGGCCGGCTCGGCCTTGCTGGTGCCGCGCTCCGTGCAGCGAGAGCAGGACGTGTCGGAGTCGTTGGCAGACAACGCCAGGATGGCGCGGGCCCCCGAGCTGCCACCCAGGCGCCTTGACCCGCAGCACGCGCGTCCGCGTGGCCAGCGCGCGCTGAGGCAGCCGCCCGCCTGAGTGGTCGTCGTTGACCCGACGCCAGGACGGGCCGGGCGCTGCTCAGCGGCGGTCCATGAAGGCGTGGGCAATGGTGCCCAGGTCCACGTACTCCAGTTCGCTGCCAACAGGCACGCCACGCGCCAGGCGCGTCACCTTCAGCCCTCGTGCACGCAGTTGTTCGCTCAGCACGTGGGCTGTCGCCTCGCCTTCAGCGGTGAAGCTCGTGGCCAGAATGACCTCGTTCACCACGCCATCCGCGGCCCGCTCCAGCAAGGCCGTCAGACCGATGTCGCGTGCCCCGAGGCCATCCAGCGGGCTCAAACGGCCCAGCAGGACAAAATACTGCCCCTTGTAGCTGCCAGTACGCTCCAGCGCCGCTTGATCAGCTGGCGTTTCAACGACGCACAGCAAATGTGGGTCACGCGATCCATCCAGGCAGACATCGCAAACAGGCGCCCGGCTGAAGGTGTGGCAACGCTGACAGTGGCCGATTTCGGTCACCGCCAGGTCCAGTGACCGAGCCAGCTTGACCGCACCTGCGCGGTCGTGCTGCAACAGGTGATAGGCCATGCGCTGCGCCGACTTCTGACCAACGCCAGGCAGGCAACGCAAGGCCTCTATCAAACCCTCCAGGGCAGGATCAGCCATCTGAATGAAGCCGTCAGGTCGAGCCGCTGATCAGAACGGGAACTTCATGCCCGGAGGCATGGGCAGGCCAGCCGTCAGCTTGCCCATCTTCTCGGCGCTGGTGGCCTCTGCACGACGCACCGCATCGTTGAACGCAGCAGCAACCAGGTCTTCCAGCATGTCCTTGTCATCGGTCAGCAAGCTGGGATCGATCGTCACACGCTTGACGTCGTTCTTGCAGGTCATCAGCACCTTGACCAGGCCAGCGCCCGATTGGCCTTCCACCTCGACCAGCGCCAGTTCTTCCTGGGCCTTCTTGAGGTTGTCCTGCATTTGCTGAGCTTGTTTCATCAAGCCTGCGAGTTGTCCTTTGAGCATGGCTCGTCATCCTTTCTTGCGCAAAACGTGATTGTCGCCGCAGTCGGCGCATGTGGTTCACAGCGGTCGAATCGACCCTGGCACGATACGAGCTCCCGGGTACTGCGCCAGCACGCTGCGCACGAGGGCATCGCCTTCTATCAACTGTTCGGCCTGATGCTGGCGCCGTTCACGTGCGACCTGATCTCGCTGAGCAGGTGTGTTGTGAGCTGGCCCTTTCTCAAGCTCCAGCATGATCTGGCCGCCCACCACCTGGCTCAAGGCCTGAGCCAGACGCTCACGGTTTGTCTCGCTGCACAGGCTCTCGCGATCCACCCGCAAGCGCCACATGCTCTGGCCACCCTCATCCCTCTGCGCGACGCACTGAGCCTGCATGGCAAGCTCACGGACCAAGGCTGTGATGGCACCCTTGGCATTCAGCTGGGCCACGACCTCAGCCCATCGATCCGAGAGCGGGTCCGCCCCCTGGGGCGGCAATTCGATGGACAGCGTGCGCGCCACGGGCGCCTGCACCGCAGGCTCTTCAACAGGCTCGCGCTCGAACGGGGGCTCTGGTGGCAGGCCGACAGAGGATGGCTCTTCCATCAGGCTGGCATCGGCTTCGGGTGGCAGCGCTTCCCAAGGTGGAACAGACTGCCCGCTCCCGTGAGACTCTTGCACGGCAGCCGGTGGTGAGGCGGACTGGCGCCCACGGGCATCCCCCTCCGACGCCACCTTCGCAACAGGTGCTGTGCCAGCCGTCGGGGGCGCCAACGAGGCGCGTGCGCCCACACCGCCAGGCGGTGTCGCGGCGGGTACAGGCTCGCTCCTGACTGGCTCGGCCTTGGGCTGCTGCCTGACCGAGCCTTCAGCTTTTGGGTAGCCAGATCCTCCTTGGCCGCTTCCCGGCTTGAAAGCCAGCAAGCGCAGCATCAGCATCAGCAAACCGCTGTACTCGTCAGGCGCCAGCGCCAGCTCGGCTCGCCCTTGCAGACACAGGCTGTAGAAGAGCTGGGTTTCGTCTGGCGCCAGCAAGGGTGCGAGGCCGCGCCAGACCAGCTCGTCGGGGTCATCCGAGTCATCCAGGCCTGGGACGGCTTGAATCACCGCCATGCGTTGCAAGGCCGTTGCCAGCTCCTCCAGCGTCCCGGAAGCAGACAAACCCAGCTGTCGCAGGGTGTCCACGGCATCCACGATCCCCTTGCCATCGCAAGCGGCCACCGCCTCGATCAGGCGCTGAACGTGCTGCCTGTCCACCGCACCCAGCATCTGCCGGACTGTGGCCTCCTGCAGTTGCCCACCACCGAAGGCGATGGCCTGGTCGCTCAGCGACATCGCGTCACGCATGGAGCCACGGGCCGCACGCGCGAGGAGCCGCAAGGCCTCCGGCTCGAAGCCAATGCCTTCCACAGCCAGCACGCTGGCCAGATGGTCGTGCACCGTTTGCGCAGCCATCGGGCGCAGGTTGAACTGGAGACAGCGCGACAGCACGGTGACGGGCACCTTCTGTGGGTCCGTCGTCGCCAACACGAACTTCAGGTAGTCCGGCGGCTCCTCCAGGGTCTTGAGCATGGCATTGAAGGCCGTGTTCGACAGCATGTGCACTTCGTCGATCATGTAGACCTTGAAGCGCCCGACCACCGGCTTGTAGACCGCCTGCTCCAGCAACTGCGAAATCTCTTCGACACCGCGGTTGGAGGCGGCGTCGAGCTCCACGTAGTCCACAAAACGCCCCGCATCGATGTCACGACAAGGCTGACATTGGCCGCAAGGCGATGCCGTGATGCCACCCTGCCCATCCGGGCCCACACAGTTGAGCGACTTGGCCAGGATGCGGGACACCGTGGTCTTGCCGACGCCTCGCGTGCCCGTGAACAGATAGGCGTGGTGCAGCCGCTGTTGCGACAGGGCATTGCTCAGCGCCTGGACGACGTGGCCCTGCCCGACCATGCTGTCGAAGCTTCTGGGGCGGTATTTGCGTGCAAGAACCATTGAACTCATTCGGTGATTCTAGGGCGCATGCGCGTCGCAAACGGCCCCATCTGGACATTCTCGACACCCGATTGATACAACTTGAAACAGGTTTACCTGCAAACTCGTCTCCAAACGCTCGTTTGAAGCTATGAAAGATGCACGCCGCGCCCTACAATTTGATCAGACGCGATTAAATACAACGCGTCGTGGTTTGCGGGTTTTCCTGTATCTCTGCCACTAATCGGTTGACTCATCTTTTCCAGGCCCGGACCAGGTGAGTGCAGTCGCCGTTTCACCAGAAGTGGGCCGTCGTATGTCGTTTGAAAATTTGGGGTTAATCGAACCCCTGTTGAAAGCCGTTGTCGAAGCAGGCTATTCAACTCCGACCCCTATCCAGTCGCAGGCAATTCCTGCCGTGCTGGCAGGTGGCGATCTGCTGGCAGGAGCACAAACCGGCACCGGTAAAACCGCGGGTTTCACCTTGCCCTTGTTGCACAAGCTGATGACGTCGCCTTCCGCCCCTCGTGCGGGCGAGAGGCGACACATTCGCGCCCTGATCCTCACGCCACCGCGCGAGTTGGCAGCACAAG
>JACPOH010000347.1 GCA_016185075.1 Aquabacterium sp.
ACACGGTGGACATGGACCGCGAGCGCGCCAACTTCGCCGACAACACCGTGCGCTACGAAGCCACGCTGCGTTTCATCAACGCGCAGGTCCGCACGCTGAACACGGCCATCACGGGTCAGTAAGGAGTTCACCATGTCGATGTTCAAGATCTTCAACGTGGCCGGCAGCGCCGTCAGCGCGCAGTCGCAACGCCTCAACGTGGTCGCATCCAACCTGGCCAACGCCGACACGGTGGCCGGCCCCGACCGCGCGGCCTACAAGGCTCGTCAGGTGGTGTTCACCACCACGCCGATGGGCGAAGTGGGCACAGCCGGTGTCACCGTGAGCCAGGTCACCGAAGACAACAGCCCCGGCCGCCGCGTGCACGACCCCAAGCACCCTCAGGCCGATGCCGATGGCTACGTCACCTACAGCAACGTCAACACGGTCGAGGAGATGGTCAACATGATCTCGGCCTCACGTTCTTACCAGAACAACATCGAAGTCATGAACACGGCCAAGTCCTTGCTCATGAAGACCCTGCAGATGGGTCAAGGCAGCTGATCACCCCAAGCATTGATTGAACAGGACAAGCCATGACCACCGTCACCAACAACACAGCGACCAGCGGCACCGCAGCGACGTCAAGCACATCGACGACGTCCAAAAACAGCATGTCCGAAGCATCGGACCGCTTCCTGAAGCTGCTGGTCACGCAGATGCAGAATCAGGATCCGCTCAACCCGGCCGACAACTCGCAGATCACCAGCCAGATGGCGCAGATCAACACCGTCACCGGTATCGACAAGCTCAACACCACGATGACCAGCATGAGCGCCAACATGACGCAGTTGCAGATGCTGCAAGGCGCCAGCCTGGTGGGGCGTTCGGTCGTCATGCCGGGCAACCAGCTGGGCACCAACACCGCCGGCAATGGGGTGGGCGGCTATGAGCTGGCAGCCGCGGCCTCCAATGTGCAGGTCGACATCTACAACGCAGCCGGGGCCAAGCTCGACACCATCACCCAGAGCGGCATGAGTGCCGGGCTGCAGTCGTTCGAGTGGAAACCTCCCGCCGGCACCAGCATGAACGGCCTCACGTTCAAGGTCACCGCAACCAGTGGCGGCAAGGCCATCACCAGCACACCCATGATGAGTGACCTGGTCGATGCCGTCAGCACCGGCTCCAGCGGGCTCATGCTGGAGTTGCGCAACGCCGGCAGCACCGCCTATAGCAAGATCAAGACCGTGTCCTGATCCAGCACCTCACCCGATTCAACACGCCACTGCAGTAACGCCGAAAGGACATCACCATGGGCTTCCAGCAAGGACTATCCGGTCTGAACATCTCCAGCAAGAACCTGGAGGTGATTGGCAACAACGTGGCCAACGCCAACACCTTCGGGGCCAAGGCGTCTCGCGCGGAGTTCGCGGACATGTACGCCGCCTCACTGGGCGGTGGTGGCAGCAATGGCATCGGTATCGGCGCCCGTGTGGCCGCCGTGGCGCAGCAATTCACGCAAGGCAACATCACCACCACCTCCAACAGCCTGGATCTGGCCATCAACGGCCGCGGCTTCTTTGCGCTGGCGGACTCACAAGGTGAAACGGTCTACTCTCGCAATGGCCAGTTCAAGCGCGATGCCAATGGCTACCTGATCAACAACGAGAAGCACCAGTTGCTGGGCCAGGCGCTGGACGCCAGCGGTGCCCCCGCGGGCCCTGCCGGTACGCCCATCCAGCTGACCAATGACAGCTCACCACCGCAAAAGGCCAGCGCCATCACCATGACGGCCAACATGGACGCGCGCGCCAAACCCATCGCAGCTGCCATCGATTTCGCGGATGCCAAGACCTACAGCTTCGTCACGTCCCAGACAGCCTACGGTGACAACGGCGCGCCGATTGCACTGAACTACTACTTCAAGAAAACGGCCGACCCCACGCCCGGCGACCCCACCGCCACGCCCCCTGACCCCGGCACCGGCGGCACCTGGCAGGTCTACCTGAGCGCGGACGGCAACACCAACGCGGCCTCGGTGCAAAACGACGGCGGCACCCCGCCTCTGCCTACGCCCATTGCCACCTTCACCTTCAACGCCAACGGCACCCTGCCCACCGGCACGGTGTTCACGATCGCCTCCATCCCTGGCGGCAACAACGGCCAACCGTTGACCGGTGTCACGCTCAACCTCAGCGGCACCACGGAATACTCGGGCGCCTACGCGGTTACCGATCTGTCTGGTGGCGGTTACGCGCAAGGCAACCTGTCGGACTTCGTGATCGAAACCGACGGCACCGTGACGGCCCGCTACACCAACGGCCAATCCAAGGCCCTGGCCCGTGTCCAGCTGGCCGACTTCAAGAACCTCAACGGCCTGCAGCCTGTGGGCTCCAACGAATGGAAGCCGACGGCTTCGTCGGGTGACCCGCTGCCCCTGGGCACACCCGGCTCCGGCGTGTACGGCTTGCTGCAATCCGGTGCGCTGGAAGAGTCCAACGTGGACCTGACGG
>JACPOH010000310.1 GCA_016185075.1 Aquabacterium sp.
CGGACCTGGCCAAGACCTGGCCCAAGTTCGACGGCGTCGTCCATTCGATCGGCTTTGCGCCCCGTGAGGCCATCGCCGGCGACTTCCTGGAAGGCCTGTCGCGCGAGTCGTTCCGCATCGCACACGACATCTCGGCTTACAGTTTCCCTGCCATGGCCAAGGCCGCCCTGCCCTACCTGAACGAGCGCGCCGCACTGGTGACCTTGTCTTACCTGGGCTCCGAGCGCATCGTGCCGGCTTACAACACCATGGGCCTGGCCAAAGCCTCGCTGGAAGCCAGCGTGCGCTACACGGCCGCCAGCCTGGGCCCCAAGGGCATCCGCGTCAACGGCATCTCCGCCGGCCCGATCAAGACACTGGCCGCCTCGGGCATCAAGGGCTTCAGCAAGATCCTGAGCGTGGTCGAAGAAAACGCCCCGCTGCGCCGCAATGTCACCATCGAAGACGTCGGCAACGTGGCCGCTTTCATGCTGTCGGACCTGGCTGCCGGCGTCACCGCCGAGATCACCTACGTGGACGGTGGTTTCAGCCACGTGATGGCTGGCGGCGCCGAGTAAGCCTCGCCACGGCGCCCCCCCGCCTGCCGCAAGCACCTTCAGCGGTGCTTCTGGCGGTAGGCTGCGGGGCTCATGCCCACCATTTTCTTGAACAGACGCCCGCAGGCCACGCGGTCCTGGTAACCCACCCGCGCCGCCACCTCGGGCACAGGCAGGCGCTCGGCCTCCAGCAAATCCTTGCTCCGCTCGATGCGGGCCGCTTGCAGGTACTGCACAGGCGTCATGCCCGTGGCCGCGCGAAAGCGCCGCTGCAGGGTGCGCGCACTGACGCACACCTGCGCCGCCATGTCGTCCAAGGCCCACGGCTCGTCACACCGAGACTCCAACAGGTCCTGCAGGCGCCTCATGCCCTTGTCGGCGTGGTGACGCAACCCGAGCGAGGGCACAAAGCGGGACTGGGGGCCGCGCCGCAGATCCGTCACCAACATGGCGGCAAGCCGTCTCGCGGTGGCGCGATCCGTCAACACCTGAACCGCATGCAGGCAGGCGTCGACGCCAGCCAGCGAGCCGCCGGAACAGATCAGACTGCCTTGCAGCGCGAGGTTGTCGGCCGCATCGACGTGAACGGCCGGGTAGCGCGCTTGCAGGTCATCCGCCAGAAGCCAGTGCGTGGTTGCACGCTTGCCGGACAAGCGCCCGCTCGCCGCCAGCATGTGGGCGCCCGTGCACATGGTGACGACGAGCACGTGCTCGGGCAGATCACGCAAGGCCCGCACCAAACGGCCGTTGCGCTGCACCGCATCCGCCCCTTGTGTCCACATTGATGGCACGACGACCAGATCCACCCCGAACAGCAGGGAGGCATCGCCATCCACCGTCAACAGGCCATCGGGGTGGGCCACCGCCGCACCATCGTTGCTCACGCGAAGCAGCTCGAAGCGATACGCACCCGGCATCGCATTGGCCATGCGGAACACGTCCATCGCCAGCCCCAGGCTGGCCAGGCTGACTTGCTCGCAAACGAACACACCCACCCTGCGTTGCTGCCGCCGTCGGGGGCCGACATCAACAGGCCCACTGGCCTGGCTCGGTTTGTCCATATCAGCCTCAAAGATGTCCATTGCGCCAATTGTAGGTGGCGCCCCTCTTCGCCAGAATGCGGACCATCCAACGTCAGCTCGTTTCATGATGGACGCCGCCCAAGCCGACCTCACGCTCTACACCTTTGCCATGTCGCACTACAGCGAGAAGATTCGCTGGACGCTGGACCACAGCCGCATCCCTTACCGCGAGGTCTGCATGACACCGGTGTTCCACATGCTGCCGGCACTGCGCATGGGCCGGCGCGGCCAGACCACCCTGCCCATCCTGCAGACCGCGCACTGGGCCATCCAGGACAGCCCACGCATCCTGGACTGGCTCGCCCAGCACAGAGGCCCGCTCAGCACCCTCCCCCCAGCGGACATGACGCAGATTCGTGAGGTCGCTCAGCGCTTTGATGCGATTGGTAAAGATGTGGCTCGCTTCTTGTACGCCAACAGCTTTGGCTCAGCCGACGAGCACATCAAGCAACTCTGGACGGCGCACGCCACCCCGGGTCAGGCGGCATTCATCCGCGGCGCCTACCCCTTCATCCGCTGGGCGTTCAAGCGCAAGTTGCACATCACGCCCCGGCGCTGCCAACTGGCGCAGCAACGCATCACCCAGGTGATCGAATGGCTGGAATCCCAGCTCCAAGACGGGCGAGCCTACCTGGTACAAGACCGTTTCTCTGCCGCAGACATCACGGCCGCGTCCCTGCTGGCCCCCATCGCCTGCCCGAGGCAACACCCCGTCTACGGAGACCCTGCGTTCGCCCACAGCATGGCCGCAGCCATCGCCCCATGGCGAGATCGCCCGGCCTTGCAGTGGGTCAGGCTGGTGTACGACCGCCACCGCGGCGCGTTTTCAGGCGGCGTGTTTTCGCCACAGCCGCAACGCCTGCGCGCGTGAATGACCTGGATCACGCCGATGATGTCAGCATGCCCTATGCGCCGCCTCGCGCGCTTGGCAGAATCAAGGCGTGTATTCGGAGAACCCACATGGACAAACAAGAATTGGCAGGCTTGCTGGCCAAGCTGAAAACAGAACTGGAATCCGGTCAGGCGGTTGACGAGCAACTCAAGCAGCAGTTGCGCACACTGGATCAGGACATCCAGAGGGTACTGGCCCAGGATGCGGCCCAGGCTTCCGAAGCCGGTGAAGCATCCCTGAGCGAGCGCGCAACCGAGATCGAGGCCCGGTTTGCCAGCGAACACCCCTATCTGGCCAGCACCCTGCGCGACGTGATGGACACGCTCGGCAAGATGGGCATCTGAACCTCGTTTCAAACAGGTAAACCAAGCCAAACACTGAACAAGCCGAACGTTTTGCCAGAGCGCGCC
>JACPOH010000311.1 GCA_016185075.1 Aquabacterium sp.
GATGTGATGCGTTCCTCGCGAACGCATGGCTGATCCGTGAAACCGCCCTGAGGCCCAGGCCTTCGGGCGGTTTTTTCTTGCCGCCGGCCATTTTGCTTGCATCTGGCAGGCGGCTTTGTTATGATCGCAGGCTTTCCCGTAATGGGCGGGTTGCGCGTTGCCTAAAATTTAAGCAATTTTGGGTACCAAGCGGCCTGTCACAGCAGGAATTCGAAGGCGCTTGTCATGTCAGTACGAGTGACAGTCGCCGAAAGAGTCGGCCCGGCCAATCGATGTCGGGCTTGTGTAAAAGGCCTCCAATTGTGAGGCTGGAGAAAAAACCATGAGTCTTAGCAATCGCCTCGGATTGCTGGGCCGCAAGGTGGGCATGATGCGCATCTACACAGACGACGGCGACGCCGTGCCTGTGACTGTGCTCGACGTGTCCAACAACCGCGTGTCCCAGGTCAAAACCGTTGAGACTGACGGCTACACCGCTGTGCAAGTGGTGTTCGGTTCGCGCAAAGCATCGCGCGTGACCAAGCCCGAAGCTGGCCATCTGGCCAAAGCTGGTGTGGAAGCTGGTGAAATCACCCGCGAATTCCGCGTCGCTCCTGAAGTCGCCGCCGATCTGAAGGCCGGTGCCACCATCGCCCCCGCCACCCTGTTCCAGGCTGGCCAGCTGGTTGACGTGCAAGGCACTTCGATCGGTAAGGGCTACGCCGGCACCATCAAGCGCCACAACTTCGGTTCGCAACGTGCCTCGCACGGTAACTCGCGTTCGCACAACGTTCCTGGCTCCATCTCGATGGCGCAGGATCCCGGTCGCGTGTTCCCTGGCAAGCGCATGACGGGCCACATGGGCGATGAAACCGTGACCACGCAAAACCTCGACATCGTGCGCGTTGACGAAGCCCGTCAACTGCTGCTGGTCAAGGGTGCCGTGCCTGGCGCCAAGGGTGGCTTCGTCACCGTGCGTCCCGCAGTCAAGGTCAAGATCAAGAAAGGGGCCAACTGATGGCACAGCTGGAACTCCTGAATGAACAGGGTCAGGCTGCCTCCAAGGTTGAGGCTTCCGACACCGTGTTCGGCCGTGAGTACAACGAAGCCCTGATCCATCAGGTCGTCGTTGCTTACCAGGCCAATGCCCGTCAAGGTACCCGCGCCCAGAAGGACCGCGAGACCGTCAAGCACACCACCAAGAAGCCCTGGCGCCAAAAGGGCACCGGTCGCGCTCGTGCTGGTATGTCCTCCTCGCCCCTGTGGCGTGGCGGTGGTCGGATCTTCCCGAACAGCCCTGACGAAAACTTCACCCACAAGGTCAACAAGAAGATGTACCGCGCCGGCATGGCCGCCATCTTCTCCCAGCTGGCCCGCGAAGGCCGCCTGGCCGTGGTGGATTCGATCGCTGTCGAAGCCCCCAAGACCAAGCTGCTGGCTGCCAAGCTGAAGGCCATGAACCTGGATCACGTCCTGGTCATCGCTGACAACGTGGACGAGAACCTGTTCCTGGCCGCTCGCAACCTGCCCAACGTGCTGGTGGTTGAGCCCCGTTACGCCGATCCCCTGTCCCTGGTCTTCTACAAGAAGGTCCTGGTCACCAAGGGTGCGATCGACAAGCTGCAGGAGATGTTCGCATGAGCACTCTGAAATTCGATGAAAGCCGCCTGCTGAAGGTGCTGGTCGCTCCGATCATTTCGGAAAAGGCCACCGCCGCTGCTGAAGAGCGCGGCCAAGTGCTGTTCAAGGTGCTGCGCGATGCCACCAAGCCCGAGATCAAGGCCGCTGTTGAGCTGCTGTTCAAGGTCGAAGTGAAGTCGGTGCAAGTCCTGAACCAGAAGGGCAAGACCAAGCGCTTCGGTGGCCGTGTCGGTCGCCGTGACCACGCCAAGAAGGCCTTCGTGGCCCTCAAGGAAGGTCAAGAGCTGAACTTCTCCGGGGAGGCTGCTTAAATCATGGCCGTCGTTAAAGTCAAACCAACTTCGCCTGGCCGCCGTGGCGTGGTCAAGGTGGTGCACAAGCACCTGCACAAGGGCAAGCCGGAAGCGTCGCTGCTGGAACCCCAGAAGCAGAACTCGGGCCGTAACAACAACGGTCACATCACCGTTCGTCACAAGGGTGGCGGTCACAAGCACCACTACCGCGTGGTCGATTTCGTCCGTAACAAGGATGGCATCCCCGCGAAGGTCGAGCGCATCGAGTACGACCCCAACCGCACGGCTCACATCGCTCTGGTGTGCTACGCCGACGGCGAGCGTCGCTACATCATCGCTCCCCGTGGCCTGGAAGCTGGCGCTACCGTGATCAGCGGCTCTGAAGCCCCGATCAAGGCTGGCAACACGCTGCCCATCCGCAACATCCCCGTGGGTTCGACCATCCACAACATCGAACTGAAGCCTGGCAAGGGCGGTCAGATCGCTCGTTCGGCTGGTACGTCCGCTGTGCTGATGGCTCGCGAAGGCACCTACGCTCAGGTCCGCCTGCGCTCCGGTGAAGTTCGCAAGGTGCACATCGAGTGCCGCGCCACCCTGGGTGAAGTGAGCAACGAAGAGCACAGCCTGCGTCAATACGGTAAGGCCGGTGCCATCCGCTGGAAGGGTATCCGCCCGACCGTTCGTGGCGTGGCCATGAACCCGGTGGACCACCCGCACGGTGGTGGCGAAGGCCGTACTGGCGAAGGTCAAGTCCCTGTGTCCCCATGGAACACACTGACGAAGGGCTATCGCACCCGCAACAACAAGCGCACGCAGACCTTCATTGTGTCGCGTCGCAAGAAGTAAGAGGTAGGCTGATATGGCTCGTTCTCTTAAAAAGGGTCCTTTCATTGACCACCACCTGGCCGCCAAGGTCGAGAAGGCTGTGGCAACCAAGGACAAAAAGCCCATCAAGACCTGGTCGCGTCGTTCCACGATCCTGCCTGAGTTCATCGGCCTGACGATTGCTGTGCACAACGGCAAGCAGCACGTGCCCGTGTACATCCAGGACCAGATGGTTGGCCACAAGCTCGGCGAGTTCGCCCTGACCCGTACGTTCAAGGGTCACCCCGGCGACAAGAAAGCCAAGAAATAAGGAGCAGCGACGATGGAAACGAAAGCAATCGTTCGCGGTGTTCGCCTGTCTTGCGACAAGGGTCGTCTGGTCGCTGACCTGATCCGTGGCAAGAAGGTTGACCAAGCCCTGAACATCCTGGAATTCACCCAGAAGAAGGCCGCTGGCATCATCAAGAAGGCTCTGGAGTCGGCAATCGCCAACGCCGAGCACAACGACGGTGCTGACATCGATGAACTGAAGGTCACCAGCATTTATGTGGAGCAAGGCACCACGTTGAAGCGTTTCACCGCCCGTGCAAAGGGTCGTGGCAACCGCATCAGCAAGCCGACTTGCCACATCTATGTGACCGTGGGCAACTAAGCAGAGGCTGACTATGGGACAAAAAATCCACCCAACCGGCTTCCGCCTGGCCGTCACCCGCAATTGGGCATCGCGTTGGTACGCTACCAACCGTCAATTTGCCTCGATGCTGGCTGAAGACCTGGAAGTCCGTGAATTCCTGAAGAAGAAGCTCAAGAACGCGGCCGTGTCGCGCATCTTGATCGAGCGTCCCGCCAAGAGCGCACGCATCACCATTTTCTCGGCTCGTCCGGGCGTGGTGATCGGCAAGAAGGGCGAAGACATCGAAAACCTGAAGCTCGAACTGGCCAAGCGTCTGAATTGCCCGGTCTCGGTGAACATCGAAGAAGTGCGCAAGCCTGAAGTCGATGCTCAACTGATCGCCGATTCGATCACGCAGCAGCTGGAAAAGCGCATCATGTTCCGCCGCGCCATGAAGCGCGCGATGCAGAACGCCATGCGCCTGGGTGCTCAAGGTATCAAGATCATGTCGTCCGGTCGTCTGAACGGCATCGAAATCGCCCGTACCGAGTGGTACCGTGAAGGTCGCGTGCCTCTGCACACCCTGCGTGCCGACATCGACTATGGCTTCTCCGAAGCTCACACCACCTATGGTGTGATCGGTGTGAAGGTCTGGGTCTACCGTGGTGACCGCCTGGCCAATGGCGAAGCCCCTGTGCTCAAGGGCGACGACAGCCAGGATGACCGCCGCAACCGCCGTGGTCCTCGTAACGACCGTCCTGGTGGCGATCGCCGCCCTGGCGGCCGTGGCCCTGGCCGTGGCGCCCCTCGTGCCGATGGCGCGCCGTCTGATGGCATCGACAAGCCTGCTGTCGCGGCTGACGCCAAGCGCGTTCGCAAGGCAGCACCTGCTGCCGAGGCGAAAGGAGAATAAACAATGTTGCAACCTAATCGTCGCAAGTTCCGCAAGGAGCACAAGGGCCGTAACACGGGTGTTGCCACCCGTGGTGCCGATGTGTCCTTTGGTGATTTCGGCCTGAAGGCGACCGAGCGTGGCCGTATCACGGCTCGCCAGATCGAAGCCGCACGTCGTGCGATTTCGCGTCACATCAAGCGTGGCGGCCGCATCTTCATCCGCATCTTCCCGGACAAGCCCATTTCGAACAAGCCTGCCGAAGTCCGTATGGGTAACGGTAAGGGTAACGTCGAGTACTACGTGGCTGAAATTCAGCCCGGCAAGGTGCTCTACGAAATCCAGGGCGTGCCCGAAGCACTCGCACGCGAGGCGTTCACGCTGGCTGCTGCCAAGCTGCCACTGAGCACCACGTTCGTTGGCCGCCAGTTCGGCATCTAATCCAAGGCGTAAGGAGAAAGTTATGGCGAAAGCCTCTGAACTGCGCGCCAAGGATGTGGCCGCACTGGAAACCGAAATCAAGGACTTGCTGAAGTCGCACTTCAACCTGCGTATGCAGCGTGCCACCCAGCAGCTCAATGACCACTCGGCTCTGAAGAAGACTCGTCGCGACATCGCTCGCGCCAAGACGATTCTGACCGAGAAGAAAGGAGCCGCCCAATGACGGAAGCTCAAACCAAAGTGACCCGTACCCTGGTGGGTAAGGTTGTCAGCGACGCTCGCGCCAAGACCGTGACCGTGCTGGTCGAGCGTCGTGTCAAGCACGAGCTCTACGGCAAGATCGTGGCCAAGTCGAGCAAGTACCACGCTCACGATGAGAACAACGAGTTCCACATCGGCGACGTGGTCGAGATCACCGAAAGCCGTCCGCTGTCGAAGACCAAGAACTGGGTCGTGTCCCGTCTGGTCGAGAAGGCTCAAGGCGTCTGATCTGTCCTTGTTGACACCGCTGGCAATGCACATTGCCACAAAGCCATCGGGGCGTAATCCCCGGTAGCGCAAGCAAAACCGGCTTGCCAGTCATACTGGCGGCCGGTTTTTTCATTGGTGTTTTGATTTCAGGAGACGAACATGATCAAGGTTGGCGACAAGTTGCCCGCGGGCACGCTCTTCGAGTACATCGAGGTGGAGGGCGAAGGCTGCAGCCTGGGCCCCAATGCGTTTGACATCGGCAAGGCCACCGCGGGCAAGACGATTGCGCTGTTCGGTCTGCCCGGCGCGTTCACCCCAACGTGTTCGGCTCAGCATGCGCCCGGCTACATCGCGCAGGTGGATGCCTTCAAGGCGGCGGGCGTGGACGAGATCTGGTGTGTCTCGGTGAACGACGCTTTCGTGATGGGCGCCTGGGGCCGCGAGTTGAAGGCGGCGGGCAAGGTGCGCATGATGGCCGATGGCAGCGCCGACTTTGCCAAGGCCACCGGCTTGACGCTGGACCTGACGGCCAAGGGCCTGGGGCTGCGTTCCGGGCGCTACAGCATGCTGGTCAAGGACGGCGTGGTGGCTGCCTTGAACGTGGAAGAAGGCGGTGGCTTCAAGGTGAGCGACGCCGATACCCTGTTGGCTCAGGCCCGCCAGTTGAAGGCCTGATCAGGCCTTGTCGCCACGGCGAGAGCCCAAGAAGAAGGGCGATGCTCAAGCGGCATCGCCCTTCTGTGTTGTTGGAGGCAGCGACCCAGGTTTCAGCGGGGTGCTCCCGCCCGCGCGTTGACTTCGGCTTCCACCTCCTTGCGCAGGCCCAGCAGGAAGCCGGCCTCCGCGGCGATGAACAGCGGGCCGATCAGCAGGCCGATGATGTCGTCCACAAAAGCGGGCTTGCGGCCTTCGAAGTAGTGGCCGATGAACTGGATCACCCAGCCTACGAGAAACAGGCCGGCGCCCAGGCCCAGCCAGGCGCCCGTGGGCCATGCCGCCAGCGATTGCACGCCGGCCATGCAGGCCCCCAGAAAAGCCCCCAGCACCATGCCATAGCGCAGGTCGAGTCGGAAATAGTAGAGCGTGACCAAGGCCGAGATCACGGCGCCAGGCGTGAGCCAGGGCAAATCGGCGGACAAGGCGGGCCGCGACAGCAGGATGCAGATCGACACCACGATCATCGGGATGCCGATGAAGTGGGTGAAGATGTTGCGCCGATCGCGGTGGTAGGTGGCGTACTGGGTGAGTTGGTCCGTGAGGGTCTTCATGTCTACCAAGGGTGTCTGAACTGACCAGCATGCTAACGATGCGCGGCCGTGCAAGGTGTCACATACCGGACGATTGCCGGGAGAACGACAGCCTCACGCACGGCAAAGAGGCTATCGGCCCGATCGATACAGATCAAGCCACGCGGCAATCAACCGTGCTACATTAACAAACATGAACCGCGTTCGCTTTTACTTTTGCTACTTTGCCTTCTCGCCCATCACCGGCGCAGGAGTGGCGAACGCATAAGCGAACCACACCACATCCTGAAAACCGCCGGTCTACCCCGGCGGTTTTTTTTCGACTCCGACTCACGTCCGCCCACCGCATCAAGAGGAAGCCCCATGAACGCCAAATCCAGTGCCGCTGAAGGCTGGGTACCCCCCGCCGACAAGACTTCGCAGACCGACGATCAACGCATCAAGAACGTCACGCCGCTGCCACCGCCCGAGCACTTGATCCGCTTCTTTCCGATTCGAGGTACGCCGGTCGAGACGCTGGTGGCTGGCACGCGCAAGGCCATCGGCAAGATCGTGCATGGCAAGGACGACCGCATGCTCGTCATCATCGGCCCTTGCTCCATCCATGACCCGGCAGCCGCCATCGAGTACGCCCGCAAGTTGCTGGTGCTGCGCGAGCAGTACGCCGACACGCTGGAAGTCGTGATGCGCGTGTACTTCGAAAAGCCCCGCACGACTGTGGGCTGGAAGGGTCTGATCAACGACCCGTATCTGGACGAGAGCTTCAAGATCGACGAAGGCCTGCGCATGGCTCGCCATCTGCTGCTGGAGATCAACCGCCTGGGCATGCCCGCCGCCAGCGAGTTCCTAGACGTGGTGTCGCCTCAGTACATTGGCGACCTGATCAGCTGGGGCGCCATCGGTGCACGCACCACCGAGAGCCAGGTCCACCGTGAGCTGGCCTCCGGCCTGAGCGCGCCCATCGGCTTCAAGAACGGCACGGACGGCAACATCAAGATCGCGACCGATGCCATCCAGGCGGCCGCACGCCCGCACCACTTCCTGTCGGTGCACAAGAACGGCCAGGTTGCGATTGTCGAGACGGCCGGCAACCCCGATTGCCACGTGATCCTGCGTGGTGGCAAGGCCCCGAATTACGACGCGGACAGCGTGGCAGCGGCCTGCAAGGATCTGGAGGCGGCCAAGCTGCACCCGTCGCTGATGGTGGACTTCTCTCACGCCAACAGCTCCAAGCAGCACGAGCGCCAGGTGGTGGTGGCCAAGGACATCGCCGAGCAGGTCTCGGGTGGCTCGAAGAAGGTGTTTGGTGTGATGGTGGAAAGCCACCTGTGCGCCGGTGCCCAGAAGTTCACGCCGGGCAAGGATGACCCTTCCAAGCTGGTGTATGGCCAGTCCATCACCGACGCCTGCATTGGCTGGGATGACTCGGCCGAGGTCCTGAAGATCCTGTCGGATGCCGTGAAGGCGCGTCGCGCCCGCTGATATCACCCTTAAGAGGGGAGTGAGGGCCGATCCTGAGTGATCGGCCTTTTTTACGTTTGCCAAAGCGCGATACTGGGCAAGCCTGTTTGTTCTTGATCCATGAGTGCTTTGCATCCCCATTTTCTGCTGGTTGATGACCATGCCCTGTTCCGCACGGGCCTGGGAATGATGCTGTCGGAGCACTGGCCGCAGGGGCGTGTGACGCAGGCGATGAACCTGGCCCAGGCGCTGGACATCCTCACGCGGGACACGCCGGATCTGGTTTTGCTGGATGTCCACCTTCCGGATGGGCATGGCCTGGCGGATTTGCCCGCCTTGAGGGCCAAGGCGCCGCAGTGCCCTGTGCTGATGATGTCCGCCGAAGTCAGCGGGCAGCAGATCCTGCAGGCGCGTGCGGCCGGGGTCACGGGCTTTTTGCCCAAGGTGGCCACGGCGGCCGAGGTGGTGGCCGCGGTGCACTCGGCACTGGAGGGGCAGCCCAGTTTCGCGGCGGTGCCGTATGCCGTACTGACACAGGCGAGCGCCCCCCTGGCGCAGGCTGCGCCGCCCATCATGCAGGTGGCAGAGGCGGAACCCGCTCTGTCCGAGCGGCAACTGCTCATCCTGGGCTATCTCGGACGGGGTACGCCCAACAAGGCCATTGCCCGCCAGTTGGGCCTGAATGAAAACGAGGTGCGTGCCGAGGTCTCGTGGCTCACGGAGCGCTTGGGTGCCACGAGCCGAGAGCAGGCTTACGCCGTGGCCGTGGCCAGGGGCTTGTTGCAGCCATGAGCGTGCTGACGCTCCTGACGCGGGCGTGGCGGTTTGACAGCCCGCGGGTGTTGTCTGCCCAGATGACCCTGCTGGACCGCAATCTGCCCTATGCCTTCGTCATCTCTGCGTTGGTGGCCCTGCTGACAGCGTGGATCGGCAACCGCACGGCGCATGTTCCCGGCGCCTGGACCTGGACGTGGGCGGGTGCCACCACCGCCATGACCCTGTTGTGCCTGTCGGTGCGGCAGGCGCTGCCGCTGCCCACCGATGTGGCAAGGGTGCAGATCTACGCCCATGTCGTGCGTCTGATGGCCGGCATGCAGGGCCTGTGCTGGGGCGCCATGGGGGTGCTCTGGCTGGACGAAGGCAACCCCATGTCGATCGCCATCGTGCTGGGCATCACGGCCGGCATGAATTCGGGCGGCCTGGCGGTGTTCGCCCCATCCTGGCCGGTTGCCATCACGTACTGGGTAGCCAACATCGTGCCGGTGATGGCCGTGTTGCTGCGCTCCAGCAATGAGTTCAGTTTCATGATGGGCCTGGCCGTCGCGCTGTACCTGCTGGCCATGACCGTGTTCTCCTACTTCGCGGCCAGAGGGGCCTTGCGGGCGATCGAACTGGGCTTTGAAAACGAAGGCCTGGTCAGGCGCCTGCGTGACCAGACGCAGCGTGCGCTGGAAGCGCGGCAGGTGGCCGAAGTGGCCCTGGCCGAGGCAGAAGAAGCCAACCGGGCCAAGACCGTGTTTCTGGCGTCTGCCAGCCATGACCTGCGCCAACCCTTGCATGCCATGGGCCTGTTCCTCAATGCGTTGGCGCGGGCAGACCTCAATGGGCGTCAGCAACAGTTGCTGGAGCAGGCGCTCGCTTCGGCCTCGGCCACCAGCGAGATGCTCAACACCTTGATGGACTTTTCCAAGGTGGATGCGGGTGTGGTCAAACCGCAGATGCAGCCGTTTGCCTTGCAGCCCCTGTTTCGCAAGCTGGAGCGCGAGATGGCGCCGCTGGCCGAAGAAAAGGGTCTCGCGTTTCGCATGCGCGATACCACCGTGATCCTGCATGCCGACCCGGCCCTGGTCGACATGATTTTGCGCAACCTGGTGCTCAACGCCATCCGCTATACCGAGCGTGGTGCGCTCCTGCTGGCCTGCCGACGCCGTGGTACCCGGGCCTGGGTGGAGGTCTGGGACACGGGCATCGGCATACCGGCAGATCAGCACGAGGTGATCTTTCGGGAGTTTCACCAGCTGGGCAACTCCGAGCGCGATCGCCGCAAGGGTCTCGGGCTGGGGCTGGCCATCGTGCAGGGCCTGGCCCGGGCTATGAGTGTGGACATCACGCTGCGTTCTCGGGTGGGCAAGGGGTCGGTCTTTCGCCTCGCCTTGCCCGTCAGCAAGTCGCCCTGGCAACCCGCCGAGTCCGTGGCGACGGACGAGCCCGATCTCAGTGGCCTGCGGGTGCTGCTGATCGACGACGACCCGACCGTGTGTGCCGCCATGCGGGATCTGCTGGCCACCTGGGGGTGCTGGTGCGAGACGGCGGCCTCGGACGACGACGCCCTGCGTATCCTCCACCGGTTCGAACCTGATGTGGTTCTGGCGGACTACCGCCTGCGCCGTCACCGCACGGGCTTGCAGGCCGTGCAGGCGGTGAGGGAGCGCATGGGGCGCATGGTGCCGGCGGCGATCATCACGGGGGACACGGCACCCGAGCGCCTGCGGGAGGCACACGCCAGTGGCCTGCCTTTGTTGCACAAGCCCGTCCCGGCCGATGTGCTGCAGGCGATGTTGTTCAATCTGTGGCGCGAGGCGCCGCCTGCGTCGGCTTCGTTTGCATCAACAGCAGGCTGAGCGCCAGCACGGCCAGCCAGCAGCCTTGGCCACCCGCGCCGAAGTGGTCGAACACCCAGCCGCTGACCAGCGGGCCCAAGGCGCCACCCGCGGTGTAGCCGGCGATCATCGCGGAGGTGCCCGCCAGGGCCGATGTGTCGGCGAAATCGTGCGCCACCCGGATCATGCTGAGCGTGTAGAGCGCCCCGCCGATACCACCCCAGGCGGCGGCGCACACCAAGAGGAAGCTGCCCATGCCCAGTGCACCGGCGATGGAGGTTGCTGCCGCGAGGTTCATGCCGATCTGTGAGCCATAGGCCGTGGTGATGGAGCCCAGGCCGACTTCGAAGACGCCGCCAACCACGGCGGCCCAGGCCAGTGCAGGCCTGAAGCGCCAGGCGCTCAGCAGGCTCATGGGCTCGTGGTCGTCGTGCATGGCCTTGAGCTGGGTCACCGCGGGCGCCAGCGTGATCAGCAGGCCGAGGGCGAGGCCGCCTGCGGCGATGGCATTGGCCTCCATCGGGCCGATGCGCAGCAGACCTGGCAGCATGGGGCCCAGCGCCATGCCCGCGCCCAGCAAAGCCTGATACAGCCCTGTGAGTCGGCCGCGGTGGCTGGGCGGCACGTTGTGCGCGATCAGGGCTTCGGTGGCGTTCCAGGCCGCGGCTGCGCCCACGCCCGCCATCAGGCCCAGGCCGCACCAGATGCGGTAGTCGTCCGTGACGAGGTAGCCCAGGCAGGAGACCAGCTCCAGCAGCAGGCCGGCGCGGTAGGCATGGCCCACGCCCACGCGGGCAAACAGCTGGGGCACCAGCGGCACCAGGCCGGCCACGCTGATGAAGGGCAGCATGGCAAACAGGCCGATGGCGGTGCTGCTGGCGCCACCAGTCTGCAGGCGCACGGCCAGCACGGGGTTGAGCAGGCTGTAGCTCAGCACCACCAGGGTGGTGCCCAGCATCACGCGCAGCAGGCCCGGCGGCAGCTTGGGAGCGGCAGAGCGGGTCAGGTGAGCCACCCTCGCTTGTAGAAGTACCACATGGGCACGATCGCACTGGCCACCATCAGGGCCACGGTGTAGGGGTAGCTCCAGTCGCCCAGCCACAGCAGCTCGGGCCAGGCGGTGCGCGGCACGCGGAACGGCACCTTCATCCACGCCAGCGCCAGGCCCAGCACCGGCAGCCCGAGCCAGATCGAGATCGCGCGGAAGGCCAGCGGCGGATAGTCCGCCACGCCGAGCTTCATCACCGGCCAGTTGAGGCCCCAGGCGAG
>JACPOH010000312.1 GCA_016185075.1 Aquabacterium sp.
CTCCAGCGTCAGGATCTTGGAAGGAATGGTACGGAACACGGCGCCGGCGCCGCGGTTCTGGTTGAAGGCGTTGACCCGGAAACGCGCCAGACCCTGGATCTCGAAGGAGAAGTCGCACTCCAGCGTTTCTTCATAGGTCTTGCGCTGGGCGTCGTTCATGATGTCGTACACCATGTCATGGACCTGCTTGTGATCCAGCGCGTCGACGTTGATGCGCCGCACGTCGCCGTGCACCCGGATCATCGGCGGCAGACCTGCAGACAGGTGCAGGTCAGATGCCTTGTTTTTGACCGAGAACGAAAGCAGTTGGGTGATATCCATGGATGATGACAACCTGACAAATCGTGACAGACCATTATGGCGACGATCGCAAACAACCTACAACTCGTGACTGCGCGGATAAACCAGGCTTGTTCACGCGTTGGGCGCCAGCCTGACAGTGTGACCCTGCTGGCCGTGAGCAAAACGTTTCCAGCTGAAACAGTGCGGGAAGCCTTTCACGCAGGGCAAAGAAAGTTCGGCGAAAACTACGTTCAGGAAGCGGTCGACAAGATCGCCGCGCTGGCCGATCTGCGTGACCAGATCGAGTGGCACATGATCGGGCCGCTGCAGAGCAACAAGACCCGCGTGGTGGCCGAGCACTTCGACTGGGTGCACACCATCGACCGGCTCAAGATCGCGCAACGCCTGAGTGAACAACGCCCGGCGCACCTGCCCCCGTTGCAGGTCTGCATCCAGGTGAACAGCAGCGGCGAGGCCAGCAAGAGCGGTGTGGCGCCCGAGGAAGCGCTGGCGCTCGCACAGGCCGTGAGCGCCCTGCCACGGCTGACACTGCGCGGCGTCATGGCCCTGCCTGCCCCAACCCCCGACCCGGCGTTGCAAAAAGCCCAGTTGCACGACGTACGCGTCGCGTTTGACACCCTCAAATCAAAGGGTTTACCCCTAGACACCTTGTCGATGGGCATGAGCGCCGATCTCGAAGCTGCCGTAGAGGAAGGATCCTCCATGTTGAGGGTGGGTACGGCCCTATTTGGGAACCGTTAATGCCAAATTAAGATGAGCGCGTCTCAGAAGGACCTTGGTATGGACGATTCGCGAGCCCCCCACTATTTGTTGGTTGACGACCACAGCCTGATCCGCGAAGGCATGATGCAGGCCATCCGCAGCCTGGACCCCTCTGCGCGTTTCTCGCACGCGAACACCTTGCAAGGTGCCCTGAGCAAGCTGGTGGACGCCGGCATCGACGACCCGATCGACGTGGTCCTGCTGGACCTGGGCCTGCCCGACAGCCGCGGCATGGCCACGCTGCAAGCGGTGCGCGCCGCCGCCCCGACCCAACGCATCGGCATCATCACCGGGCAAAGCGACGTGCAGATCGCGCTGGAGTGCATCCACCACGGGGCCTCCTGCTTCATCCCCAAGCTGGCCGAGATTGACGGCTTCATGAGCGCGCTGCGGGCACTGGTCGAAGGCCGTCTGCACTTCCCCTCCGAATTGCTGTCGCCCACCGATGTGGAGTGGCCGGCCCCGGCCGACGACACGCCGCCCCGCGTGATCCGCCTGACGCCGCGTCAGAAGGACGTGCTGCAATGGATCCTCAAGGGCTGCACCAACCACGCGATCGCGTCGGCCCTGGGCATCAGTGCCGAGACGGTCAAGCTGCATGTCAGCGCCATCTTCCGGGCCTATGGCGTCCACAGCCGCACGCAACTGGTGCTGCTGTGCTCGCGCAGCCCCTCTGCCCTGCCCTCGTCGGACGACGATGAGGCCGCACACACCCAGCCTCAAGGCTTGAACGAACCGGCTCGGGAAACCGCTGCGTGAGCATCCTGCGGCGCTCGCTTCGGGGCCTGTCTCCGATCGAGGCCCGCATCGACCTGCAGATGCTGCAGGACAGTTGGCGCACGTCCCCTGGTGGCCTGATCGGGCAGTTCATCGGGCTCATCTTGCTGGGCTGGATGGTTCAGGACTGGCCCGTGCCGCGCTGGCAATGGCTGCTGCCGGCCATCGGCCTGCTCGGCGTCTGGAGCACCGTGGTGGTGATGACGCGGCACTTTCGCCGTTTCGGCATCCCCGCCTCGGGCTACGAGCGCTGGCGGCTGAGCCTGCTGTGGTGGCACGGTGCCCAGAGCACGCTGTGGGGCCTGATGGCCATCGCGCTGCTGGGCGTGGCCAACTCGGGCTGGAAGCTCACCTTCGTGGCCGCCATCATCGTGTACGGCTACACCATCATGCTGGTGGTGGTGCACGACTGGGGCGTGGCCTTCCTGGGCAGCGGGCCGCTGCTGGTCATGGCGGCAAGCCGCCTGCTGGTGGACCAGGAACCCAGCTCCAACTACCTCGCGGTGGTGATGTCGGTGTCGCTGATCACCTGCATGATCGTGTCGATGGGCATCAGCCGCCGCCTGCGCGAGGGCGCCTTGCTGCGCCACGAAAACGCCGATCTGGTGCTGCAGTTGCGCGACGAGATCAACAAGGTCACGCAAGCCAAGGCGCGCGCCGAGTCCGCCGACCGCCAGAAGGGCGAGTTCTTTGCCTCGGCCAGCCACGATCTGCGCCAACCGCTGCACGTGATGATGCTGCTGACCAGCGCGCTCAAACCGCATGTGGACGAACAGGAAGGCGCCCCCTTGCTGGCCAAGATCCACACGGCGCTGGCCTCGCTCAGTACCATGTTCGAGAAGATGTTCGATGTGGCCCGCATCGACGCGCAGCGCATCGACTACCGGGCGCAAGCCCTGCCGCTGGCCGCCCTGTGGTCTCGGCTGGACAACGAGTTCTCGGTGCTGTGCGAGAACAAGGGGCTGCGCTGGCGCATGGATGCCACCGATGACTGGGTGCAAGCCGACCCACATGTGCTGGAGCGCATCTTGCGCAACCTGCTCAACAACGCGGTGCGCTACACCGAAACGGGCGAGGTGCGCCTGAGGGCCCGGGCCCGTGGCCCGTCGGTCATGTGCCAGGTGTGGGATACCGGGGTGGGCGTGCAGCGCCAGCACCGCCACCGCATTTTTGAAGACTACTTTCAGGCTTACAACCAGGGCAGGCGCAGCAGCGAAGGGCTGGGGCTGGGGCTGGCGGTGGTACGGCGCCTGAGCCTGCTGGGGCCCACGCCCGTGACGCTGCTGTCCAGGCCGGGACGCGGCTCGTGTTTCTCGGTGCGACTGCCGCGCCTGATCCCGGCCGGCTCGGAGGGCCTGGTGACGCGCCATGCCGAGCCCGCCGCTCGCTCGCCGGACCCAACGCCTTTGGCTGCGCCCCGTTCACGTGACAAGCCAGGCGGGGTGGTGGTGCTGATCGACGATGAGCCCGAGGTCCTGGAGGGCACGTCGCTGGTGCTGCGACAGCAGGGCTGGCAGGTGGCCGCGGCGAGCACACCGGACGGCGCGCTGGATGCCGTCATCCATCTGCAGGAAAACGGGCAGATGCCCGAGGGGGACATGCCGGTGGCCCTGATCAGCGATCACCGGCTGGGTCTGTCGGTCAACGGGATGGATGCCATCAAGCAGCTGCGCTATGAGTTCGGCGACGAGTTGCCGGCGTTCTTGCTGACCGGCGAGGCCACCCCGGGGCTGGCCAGCGACGCGCAGGCCGCCCGTGTGCACCTGCTGCACAAGCCCATCCAGGCCGAACGGCTGCTGCGTCTGCTGAAAGAAGCCACCACAGATGCGGCATGATGGCGGGTTATGAGCACCCCCACGACATCCCCCATCGACATCGCATTCATCGGCGGCGGCAACATGGCCACCGCCATCATCGGCGGCCTGCTGCGCCAGGGCCGCACGCCCGCCTCCATCCTGGTCATTGACCCTGTGGCCGAGCAACGCGCGCGACTGAGCCAGACCCTGGGCGTGCAGACGGCAGATGGCCCTTGCACCGCCCTGTCGCAAGCCAGCACGGTGGTGTGGGCCGTCAAGCCTCAGCAGTTCAAGGATGCGGCCCAGACCTATGCCCCGTTGACGGCGCAGGCGCTGCACTACAGCGTGATGGCCGGTCTGCGCACCGACGACATGGCGCGTCTGCTGGGCACCGCTCGCATCGTGCGTGCCATGCCCAATACGCCGGCTCTGGTTGGCCAGGGCATGACAGGGCTGTTTGCGCGTGGTGAGGTCAGCGCCGCGGAACGCGAAGCCATCCAGCACATGGTGGAGCCTACCGGCCAGGCCATGTGGGTTCAGCAGGAGGCTGATCTGGATGCGGTCACGGCCTTGTCGGGCTCCGGGCCGGCCTATGTGTTCTATTTCATCGAAGCCATGATGCATGCGGCGCAGGACATGGGGCTGAGCGCGGAGCAAGGCCGTCAATTGGCGCTGGCCACCTTTGGTGGGGCCACGACGCTGGCGGCGCAATCCACGGAAGCGCCTTCGGTGCTGCGTGAGCGCGTGACGTCCAAGGGCGGCACGACGTATGCCGCATTGACCAGCATGGAAGCGGCTGGCGTGAAGGCCGCGTTCGTTGCGGCGATGCGGGCTGCGCAGAAGCGGGCGGGTGAGCTGGGGGATGAGTTCGGGCGTTGAAATGCGCTGGTCGCTCTTGATTCGCTTGTTGCGTGCGACGAGCCAGGCGCTTTGTCGGGGCAGCGCGGGGCGCGGGCGGAGCCGGTAGCCGGCTCCGCCCTTGATCGCCCCGCTGGTGGCATGCCAAGAAAAGGAGTCGTGGCATGCGGAGAGCAGGGTGAAACAGGATGAGTCGGTGGGCGCTGGGCGATGTCGGTGGCGTCGAGGCGCACCTCGTAATACACGTCGGTCGCGGGCTCGCCCGAGCGCGGAACTTCGAACTGACCCGAGGAGAGGCCGCCGAGCGGTCCCAGGAACGGGTGGACGTGATCGGC
>JACPOH010000142.1 GCA_016185075.1 Aquabacterium sp.
AAGCCGCAGGCTTGCCTGTGGTGCTGGTGACAGTCGCCCGTACATGGGGCTCGTCGCCCCGGCCGCCCGGTTCGCTCATGGCCATCAACGGCCGGGGCGAAACGGTGGGCTCGGTCTCGGGCGGTTGCATTGAAGACGACCTCATCCACCGTATCCGCGAAGGTGGCGTGCAGGCGGCTTGTGCCTCATCGACACCCGTTGTGCTGCGTTATGGCATTTCGGCGGACGAGGCGCATCGATTCGGTTTGCCCTGTGGTGGCACGGTGGAGCTGGTGCTGGAGCCTGTGGCGCCGCACAGCCGGCTCGACGAACTGCTGCAAGCTTGCCTGCAGCGGCGCAGCACCGAGCGCGTGCTGGATCTGGCCACCGGCCACGTTGAGCTGCGCCCCGGCCAGCGCGATGGTGTCCCCCACGTCGACGATCACCAGCTGGTCACCTACCTGGGGCCGCAAGCCCGCCTGATCGTCATCGGGGCGGGCGACCTGTCGCGCTACCTGTGCGAGATGGCCCTGAGCGTGGGCTTTGAGGTCATCGTGTGTGATCCGCGTGAGGAGCAGCGTGCCAGCTGGAGCATGCCGGGTGTGGCTGTCAGCCACGAGATGCCGGATGACCTGGTGCAGAGGCTGCGCCCTGATGCGCGCACCGCCGTGGTGGCCTTGACGCACGACCCCAAGCTGGATGACCTGGCGCTGATCGATGCCTTGCAGTCTGATGCCTTCTATGTAGGGGCCATCGGCTCGCGGCGCAACAGCCAGCATCGCCGGGAGCGCCTGCGCACGCATTTCGACATCCCGGAGGCTGATCTGCAGCGCCTGCACGGGCCCGCCGGGCTGTACATCGGCAGCAAGACGCCCGCCGAGATTGCCTTGTCCATCCTGGCCGAGATCGTGGCCGTGAAGAATGGTGTCGGCATCGAAGCGCCCGTGCCTGTCGAGCTTGGCAAATCGCAACTGGGCACGCCATCGAGCGCGGCAGAGGCCTCTTGCGGCCTGCCCTGAAGGGCCGTGGCCTGGCGGCGCCAGCCTCGCGCGATGGCGCGGTTCACAAGGACATCGACGGCCTTTGCGCCATGGCCTCGCGCCAGCGCACAAGGTGAGGGTGCTGTTCGCCGGGCTTGACCTTGACGATGCGGGCAAAGTCCACCGCCACCACGGCCGTGATGTCGGCCACGCTGAAGCGGTCCGTGGCGATGAATTCGCGCTCCGCCAGGTGCGCGTTGAGCTCCACGAAGAACTGCTGCACACGCGCCAGGCCGCGCTGGGCCAGCTCGGGGATCTGCGCGTAGTTCACGGGCCCGGGCAAGGCACGGTTGACCATGGCCGGCGTGCTGTTGCGAAAGGCCTCGGCAATCGCCAGCAGGCCTTCGAACTCCACATGCCAGTTCCAACTGGCGACCTCGGCCTTCTCGGCTGGTGTCACGCCCAGCAGGGGCGGGTCAGGGTAACGGGCCTCCACATAGGCCGTGATGGCCGCGTTGTCCGTGAGCACCAGGCCTTCTTCGGTGCGCAGCGCGGGCACGGTGCATTGCGGGTTGATCTTGCGGAAGGACTCGCTGAGTTGCTCGCCAGCGCGCAGGTCGACCTGCACCGTTTCATGCACGATGCCCTTTTCGGTCAGCAGGATGCGGGCGCGGCGGGGGCTGGGCGCCGTGGCGCAGTCATAGAGTGTGATACCTTGCGGCCGCGTTGTGCAGCCGGGCGTTGTGCGATCTGATCGGCCCAACGCACGACGCGCGTGTACTCGTGCACCTGCAGGAACTCGCCAGCCCCGTACAGCTGGCCTTTGACCAGCGCCCCATACCAGGGCCACACGGCCATGTCGGCGATGGTGTACTCGTCACCAGCCAGATACGGGCTTTCGGCCAGGCGGCGGTCGAGCACATCCAGCTGGCGCTTGACTTCCATCGCGTAGCGGTCAATGGCGTACTCGATCTTGACCGGTGCATACGCATAGAAGTGGCCAAAGCCACCGCCCAGGAAGGGCGCGCTGCCCATCTGCCAGAACAGCCACGACAGGCACTCGGCACGCGCGGGCATGCTGGTGGGCAGGAAGGCGCCGAACTTCTCGGCCAGGTACAAGAGGATCGCGCCGGACTCGAACACCCGCACTGGCGTGTCGCCACTGTGGTCCATCAAGGCAGGGATTTTCGAGTTGGGGTTGACGCCCACGAAGCCGCTGCCAAACTGCTGGCCCTCCTTGATGTCGATGAGCCACGCATCGTACTCGGCACCATGGTGGCCCAGCGCCAGCAGCTCTTCCAGCATCACGGTGACCTTGACCCCATTGGGTGTGGCCAGCGAATACAGCTGCAGCGGGTGCTGGCCCACCGGCAGTTCCTTGTCGTGTGTCGGGCCGGCAATGGGGCGGTTGATGCTGGCGAACTGCCCGCCATTGGCCTTGTTCCAGGTCCAGACGGCGGGCGGTGTGTAGTTGCTTGAGTCGCTCATGCGAGGCTCTCCCTTGTGGTGCTGATCGATGATCAGCCGTTGACCAGCACGACCTTGCCGCGCACCTGACGCGAGCCCATCAGCGCGAAGGCTTCCTTGAGTTGCGACATGGGCAGCTTGTGCTCGATCACGGGCTTGATCTTGCCCTCCATGTACCAGGCGGCCAGCTGCATCAGGCAGGCGGCGTTGTTCTGCGGTTCGCGCTTGGCGAACTCGCCCCAGAACACGCCCATGATGGATGCGCCCTTGAGCAGTGCCAGGTTCAAGGGCAGGGCCGGGATGGGGCCATTGGCAAAGCCGATCACCAGATGGCGGCCGCGCCAGCCGATCGAGCGGAAGGCCTGCTCGGTCAGGTCGCCACCCACGGGGTCGTAAATCACGTCGGGGCCCTTGCCTTCGGTGATGGCTTTCAGCTCGTCGCGCAGGTTTTGCGTGCTGTAGTTGATGGATGCATCTGCACCCAGTTCACGGCACAGTGCGCACTTCTCGTCGGTCGATGCGGCCGCGATCACCTTGGCGCCTGCTGCTTTGGCGATCTGGATGGCGGCGGTGCCCACGCCACCCGCAGCGCCCAGTACCAGCACGGTTTCGCCCGCCTTCAGCGCGGCGCGGTCCATCAGGGCATGGTAGGTGGTGCCATAGGTGCACAGGAAGGCCGCGGCGTCTTCAAACGAGAACACCGGTGGCAGCGGCATCAGCATCGCAGCCGGTGCCACCGTGTGCGTGCCGAAGCCGCCCGTGCCGGCAAAGCCGGCCACATGTGTGCCCACGGCCAGGTGCTTCACGCCTTCGCCCACGGCTTCGACCACGCCAGCGAATTCGGCGCCGGGCACAAAGGGCAGGGGCGGGCGCATCTGGTACTTGCCCTGCACGATCAGCAGGTCCGGAAAGTTCAGGCTGGCGGCCTTGATGGCAATGCGCACTTCGCCCTTGCCGGGTTCCGGGGTCGGGCTCTCTTGCCAGGTCAGGGCGTCGGGGCCGCTCAGTTCGCTACAGGTCCAGGCTTGCATGGTCTTGTCTCCGTTATGGTCTGTGGTCCGTGTGTTGGATCTGTTGGGGCTCAGCCTCGATCAGACTGCGCCCTTGGCAAAGGTGTTGCATTGGCCGACGTCGCCCGAGTCCATGCCGCGCTTGAACCAGCTCATGCGTTGCTGGCTGCTGCCGTGCGTGAAGCTCTCTGGCGACACATGGCCACTGGCGTTGCGCTGCAAGGTGTCGTCGCCGATTTGCGATGCCGCGTTCAAGGCTTCTTCCACATCACCTGATTCGATGATCTGGCGGGCCTGTTGCGCATGGTTGGCCCATACGCCGGCATAACAGTCGGCCTGCAACTCCAGGCGCACGCTCAAGGCGTTGTACTGGGTTTGACTGACGCGCTGGCGCATGGCTTCGACTTTGGCAGAGGTGCCCATCAGGTTCTGGACGTGGTGGCCAACTTCGTGGGCGATCACATAGGCCTGCGCGAAGTCACCAGGGGCACCCAGCCGGTCGCGCAAGACATCATAAAAGCCCAGGTCGATGTAGACCTTCTGGTCGCCGGGGCAGTAGAAGGGGCCGGTGGCCGCTTCACCGCGTCCGCAGGCGGTTGGCACCGCACCGCGAAACAGCACCAGCTTGGGGTCACGGTACTCGCCGCCGGCTTCCTTGAATAGCTGATGCCATACATCTTCCGTATCGGCCAACACGGTGCGCACAAAGCGGGTCTGCTCATCATTGGCTGGCGGGTGGGGGCGAGCGCCCTGCTGAGGGGCGGCTTGGCTCATGTCGCCGCCTGCACCCCCACTGAGCAGGTTGAGCACCGTCATCGGGTTGACGCCCAGGAAGTAGCTGGCCACCAGGGCAATCGCCACCGAACCCAGGCCGATGCCTCGGCCACCGAAGGACATGCCGGGGCCGCCGCCGCCCGCATCATCACGCACGTCTTCAACGTTGTCGCTCTCTCGGTTGCCTTGCCAACGCATGTGCGGTCCTTGTTGGTGCCGGGTTCATGTTCCGCAGCGATTCTAGGCCGCGCCGTCAACAACCTAGAATCCCGGGGCTTATGACGTCTGCCTTGTCCGATTCCCCCTCGCTGGCTTCTTCGCTGCCCCCGTCGCTTCGCACGCCTGCCTCATGGCTTTGGCTGGTGGCGCTGGCTTCCCTGGGCTGGCGTTTCTGGGTGTCTGCTGCCTTGCCGCTGACCGGTGACGAAGCCCTTTTCTATTGGTGGGCGCGCTTTCTGGATTACGGCTATTACGACCACCCGCCCATGGTGGCCTGGTGGATCGCTGCCATGCGCGCCTTGTTGGGCGATGCGGCCTGGGCCGTGCGCCTGCCGGCCACCTTGTTGCCCCTGGGCGTAGGCTGGGCCATGTGGTGGGGCTGGGCGCCCGTCCACCGCGAACGGGCGGCCTGGGCTGTGTTGATGTACTGGCTCACGCCTGTCAACTGGCTCAATGCCCTGATCGCCACCGATTCGCCCTTGATCCTGTGGGCGGCCTGGTCAGCGGCCGCCATGGTGCGCGCGGAGCACGCGGCGTCGCAAGGCCGCACAGGCTGGGCCCTGCACAAGCTGTATGCGCTCTGTGGCCTGTTCATGGCCGCGGCCTTCCTGTCCAAATAATTTGCCGTGCTGCTGGGTGTGGCCTACGCTGCCTACTTCCTGCTGTTTGCGCGGCCTCACTGGCGCGGCTTTCTGGTGATGGTGCTGTTCGCCTTGCCGGGCGCGGCCATCAACCTGGTCTGGAACCTGAACCACTGCTGGACCAACATCATGTTCAACGTGTTCAACCGCAATGAAGATGCGGTGGCCTCGTGGGACACGGTGTTCAGCTACGTGGGCATGATGGCCTACCTGATCAGCCCTGTGCTGCTGTGGATGGGGTGGCGCCATCGTCAGGCACTGGGGCAGGTGGTGCGCCGTCAGGCCTTGCTGGCCTGCATGGCCGTGGTCCCGCTGCTGCTGTTTGGCCTGATGTCGGCCAAGAAGGTCATCGGCCTGCATTGGGTGATGGGTTTCTACCCCTTCGTTTTCCTGCTGTTTGCCTGGGCACTGCCGGATGAGCGGTCGATGGCCAGGGCGGCCAAAGGGCTCGCCGTGATCCTTGTCTTGCACCTGGTGGCTTCGGTGGTGCTGGCGGCGCTGGGCCTGCAGCCATGGCAGCACTTCAAGTATTACCACCGCCTGGTCGAGGCCGCGCGCAGCGAGCAGATGGTGCAGCAGGTGAGCGCGCCGGGCGTGGTGCTGGCTTCCAACGGCTACTCGTCGGCCGCCATCTTCGGTTATGCCGCCAGGACCCATGTGCCCGTGCTGGGCATGGGCAGCGTGCACGCCCGCCAGGACGACCTCATCGTGGACTACAGCCAGCTGGAGGGCAAGACCATCCGCGTGATGGCCACACGCGAGCCGTCTATGGAAGACTACCGGCCTTACTTCGACCAGGTCCGCCTGCTGACCTTCCAGCAAGATGGCGCCACCTTCTATGCGGTTGAGGGCGTCAACTTCCACTACGCCATCTACAAGGACGTGGTGATGGCCGAGGTCAACCGGCGTTACTACAACTTCCCGGCCTGGTTGCCGGTGAAAGGCTGTTCGTTCTGCGAGCGGCTGTGTGGGCAGGCGCGCTGCGCGCCTTGAAAAAATCAGGCCCTCGACAAGCGTCTCGGGCCTGAGAGTTGATGCCTCAAAAAATTGGGGTATCAGGTCCAACTGGATGCCAGCAAGGTGTCCAGTTTGCTGTGCTGATACGTGGACAAGTTAGTTTGACCCAGAGCTGGTGGTGTCAAGGCCGCCATGGCGCTCACCAGCGCGTCCACCTTGGTGTAATCCAAAGTTTTGGCATTGCCAGCCGCCGTGATGGACTCAACTTTGTAGTTGTCACCGAGGTACCAACTGTTGATGGACACCTTGTCGTTGGTGCCAATGATGCTCACCACCAAATCATTCCCTGAGCGTGCCAACCAGACTTGTGATGAACTGACTGCACCGTCAGCCCCCGTCATTGCCGTAGGCCGTGCGTGCCAGGTAGCTTTGCATATACAGGCGCTCAACGTTATTGGCCATCTTGATGCCATCCCCGTAGGCCCAGATCTGATCAAGCCCATTGCCGGCCTCCTCGATCACGACGTCGTTGTTATCGGTGAGGTAATAGTAGTCATCACCAGCACCCCCATCCAGCGTATCCGTTCCTTCGTCGCCGTAAATGAAGTCAAGCCCGCTTCCGCCACTCAAATAGTTGTTGCCCACATTGCCGGTGAGATAGCAACCGTTGTAGTTGGCTGTTGCATTGATGTCAGCTGAACCCGTAAGGATGATGGACTCGACGTTGTCAGGTGCCATGTAGCTTACGGAGGACTCAATCTCATCGAAACTGTTGAAGTCATCCGCATAAGCAGCTTCGATGACGAGGTCAGCTTGATCATCGACCACGTAGTGGTCGTCATTTCTGCCGCCCGCCATGGTGTCAGCCCCGAGACCGCCAATCAGGGTGTCTGTACCAGCATCACCAATCAACAAGTCGTTCCCGTCACCTCCTTGAATGGAATCTGAGGCATTGCTGCCAATCAAAACGCTGCCAGCAGGGTCGATGGCATTTTGGTTGTCATGTCGAATCCGCCAGTCAATCTGGCTGGCGCTAAGTTGTGCGTTGTCGCTAAACTGTACGTAGCTGAAGTTGCCACTCAGTGTTGCTGAGGTGTCATCAACGTAGAAGTTGGACCAGATCAAAGCGTCGCTGGTGCCGGCAATAGCCATGTGCAGATCAGCGCCCGATCTGGTGTAGACAAGGTCCGATGCCGCTGTATCGGCGTTGAACTGCACCCACTGCGTGGTGTTTCTGGCATAGGCGGTGACGGTATCCACCTGATAGCCACGGCCAAATACAACCTCACTCGAGCCGTAGCCAAATAGTTGGATCGTGTCATTGCCCGTACCACCGTCCAACAGGTCGACGCCCTCACGCGATACAACTGTCAGGCGATCGTTGCCTGCACCGCCGAAAAGTTGATCACTGTCAGTTTGGTATGACTGAACTGCACCCGAGCGATCTAGCAAGGTGCCGGGGCCATCGAAGAGGTCATCGTCACCGTCGCCGCCAAGCAGTTCATTGCCGTACCTGTTGCCTATCAACACGTTGTTGCCGGTGTCGCCAATCAGTTTGGCGTACGCCATGTTGTCTGACAACGCCCATTTCTCAACGTTGAGATATCGATTGGGGTCGACATTCACATCAATCTGGAAGCCATATGCAATCACGACCGTATCGGTTCCGCCATCGGCAGCCTCGACAACCGAGTCGTTGGCGTCGACGATGTAAGTGTCATCACCTTTACCGCCGATCAGCGTGTTTGATGCACCGTTCAATGAGCCATCGATCTGGTTTGCCTGATCGTTGCCTGTGCCGATAGTGGCGTTGCTGCCCGTCAACGTGAGCCATTCAACAAACGGGGCAAGGTTGTAGCTAACCGAGGACTCTACAAGGTCAATTCCTCTGCCGCTCTCCTGTTCCAAGATGGTGTCGTTTTGGTTGTCTACGACAAAAGTGTCACCGTAGCCGCTGCCAGTCATGGTGTCGGCGCCGCCGCCCCCATCCAGCTTTGTCTCCACAATCGCTGCAGATGCGTCGATCACGTTGGCAAGCGCGTTACCGGTGATGTTTCTGCGGATATTTTTTCCTGTGCCTTGGTCGATCTCGAACGTATCGGTCTTCAGCAGCGTCAAGTTTTCGACGTTGTCGGCCAATGCATAGTCGTAGGTCAACACCATGGCTGTATCGATACCCTCCCCGGGGTTTTCGATGATGGTGCAGTTGCTGCCGTAAAACGGCGTGATGAAGTAGGTGTCATCGCCAGCTCCGCCAATCATGGTGTCGGAATTGCTGGGAGCGCCTGCATAAGCATGTGATGCCCACCAAGTGTTATCCCATCCGTTAAAGATGTTGTTGCCTGCGTTGCCAGTCAATCTGTTGTCAAGCGCATTGCCAATCAGATTGATATTCAGCGTGCCGGTTGCAGTGAGGTTCTCAACGTTATCTGGAAGGGCATAAGTGACGCTGGTGAAAACGGTGTCGGTTCCACCGTTCGCTTGTTCGCTGACTGTATCGAGGCTGTTGTCAACCGTGTAGGTGTCATCGGCTGTTGTGCCAGTCATCGCGTTGACGGCGCCGGCAGTGATCAGAGAGGCAATCTTTGCGGCATCCCAGCTGGCGTTGCCACTCTTGAAGGCAATCCTTTCAATCTTGTAGTCGCCATAGGTGTCAAAGTATTGACGAACGGTCAGTTGGGTCGTGCCATTCTTGAGTTGCAGAATCAGGTCCTGTCCGTTGCGTGCCAGTTTGACGTCGGTATCTTGTTGAATGTCCGCGTCCAGCAAGACTGTGTCAATTTCAGCAGTGCTGCTGCCACTCTCTCTTATCTCGTCCTGCCCTGAACTTGCACCAAAGTGATAGGTATCCGATCCCACATCGCCAACCAGCAAGTCATGGCCAGCGCCGCCATTCAGGTCGTCATTGCCCACGTTGCCGTTAAGCAAGTCGTCACCCAAGCCGCCGTTGATCGTGTCGTCGCCTTGCTTCCCGTCAATGGAGTCATTGCCTGCCAAGCCGTCAATGACGTCAGCCCACCGATAGCCACTGACCGTATCGTTACCTGAACCAGTATTGGTGCCGTCTTTGACGTTCAACAGGACATCGGCGTAATGCCATGTCACGCCATCGATAAATTGGATGTTCTCGACCTTCTTGTCATTGCTTTGATCGAGAAAATATTTGGCTATCGTCACGGTGTAGGTTTGACCATCTACAACAGCACTCAGTGTCAAGTCGTCATAGTCCAGTGAACTCATGTTGAATTCGCGGGCGACCTTCGCGGCCGTGCTGGTGATAGGCAGTATCAGGGTGTCGACTGCGTTAGCGCCTGATGGGAGCTCTTCAATCTTTGCTGATTGCCATTTGGTCAGTTGATACGTGTCTGATCCAACTCCGCCGTACATGACTTCGCCATCAATCAGCGTGTCGTCGCCTTCTCCACCGTCCAAGGTGTCGGTGCCGTTCCCGCCGTTGAGTGTGTCGTTCCCGCCGTAGCCAAGGATGTAGTCATCTCCACCGAGTCCGTTGATGGATTCGGCCGTGTCGAAGCCATAAATGCTGTCCTTGCCCTCCGTGGCGCCACTGACCACGCTCTGGGTAACGTAGGCGTTCCAGTCCCAAGTGGTACCGTCTCCGAAGACAATCTGTTCGATGCTGCCGACTATCCCGCTGCCCGGTACGGTCATGCTGAACGTGATGCTGTCGCTCGTGCCTCGGATGCCGATTTGGCGCGAAGAGCCATTGGTTCCAAAATTGAGATCTGATGGCTTGATGTCATCGTCAAATCGCAGCGTGTCGATGTCGGCAGCCAATGTGCCTGTATCGTCAATTTGATCTGAGCCACTGCCACGGCCAAACAGGTAGGTATCCCCGCCTTCGCCGCCCTTGAGCGTGTCATTCATGGCGTCACCGCGCCCATCGAGCACGTCAGCACCGCTCTCGCCATAAAGGGTGTCAGTCCCGGCGCCTCCGATCAAGGTATCGTTGTCCGCACCGCCGTGCAACTCGTCGCTGCCAGCGCCGCCATCCAGTACGTCATTGCCGGCGTTGCCATAGAGCTTGTCATTTCCTGCCAGCCCGTCAATGAGGTTGTTCGATGCGTCACAACTGTAGGTATCCGCATTGGCAGTGAGTTCCTGGGTTAGATGCGCCGCGATGTAGGCAGTGTCCCAAGAGTTGGCATCGCTGAACAGGATGCGCTCAATGCCATTTCCAACGAAGTGATCGACCACCTTGAGGGTGTCGCTGCTGTTATGCAGTTTGAGAACGAGGTCGTTGCCTGCTCGGTACAGGGATACATCGCGTGCTTGCGTCCCGCTGTTGACGATCAGCGTGTCCACATCATTAGACGAGTTCACGCCGTCGTTGATGACGTCTTGTCCGCTGTTGAGGCCCCAGGTGTAGGTGTCTCCGCCTTGCCAGCCGCGCATGGTGTCATTTCCTGCGCTGGCAATGAATACGTCAGCACCAAACGCGCCTTGTTGCAGGTCTGCATCGGCTGTCCCCGCTGAGAAACTGGCCTGGTTGAGCAAGTCTGCGGCAGTGATGGTGCCGTCTTCGAACACCAGTTGATCAAGCGTCAAAGACTGGGGCGCGGTTGCGGCATCGAAGTTGTCGATGTAGATGGCATCAGTGCTTCCGCCAACGGAGAGCTTCATGCTATTGCCCTCGGCTGTCCATGACAAGTTGGCTGCCGAGATGCCCGCTCCGAACGTGAGGCGGTTTTGCTGCGTGCCAGTCGTGTCTTTGACAAACTGGACGTGATCGGTGCCGTCGCCCAGGCTGTATTGAACGTTGATGCCGCTGTTCAGTGCGGTAATGACATCGTTGCCAAAACCAGCGTACACCGTGGAGTTGAGACCGCTTACGGTTAGCTGGTCGGCGAGGTTGTTGCCGTAATAGTGAACCTTGCCGTCGGCGTCTGTGTATTGAGTCGGTGCAGGTGCTGTCTGGCTGATCAGTTGCCCACTGCTGAGTGTTTCACCTGTAGCAGAGAAGCTGAAGCTCATGCCGCCGATGCTGCTGCTCTCGACAATCAAGACATCGTTGGAGCCGAATTGCACCACCAGGTTGCCGTTCATGATGCGGGACACCACGCCGCTCTTGCTGATGCCTCCCCCAAAAACGACCTTGTTGCTGCCGCTGGCGTCCGTGATGGTTTCAGCTTCATTTTGCGCCGTCATCGCTGCATCGCCGGTGTCGATGAGGTAGGTGTCGTTGCCAGCTCCGCCTTGGAGGTCGTCCGCACCGGTGCCGCCGCTCAGCGTGTCATCACCCTCGTCGCCTTTGAGTAGGTCTTGCCCAGAGCCGCCATAAAGTGTGTCGTTGCCCTTGCCGCCGCTCAGCGTGTCGTCGTCTTCGCCGCCATCCAGCAAATCGGTGCCGCCGCCCCCTTCCAGCGTGTCTTTGCCTGCTTCGCCGTACAGCTCGTCATTGCCGTGCTCGTCAACGGCCAAGGCGTTGTCGTCGCCCATCAGGCCGTCGTTGCCGGCCCCGCCATACAGCGTGTCATTGCCTCTGCCTCCTACCAGGGTGTCGTCGTCTTCCTCTCCATCCAGGTAGTCGTCGCCTTTGGCTTTGCTGTCGGAGTGGGTGGCCATGTTGACATCACCCCAGAGCATGTCTTTGCCCTTGCCGCCAAACAGTTCATCATCGCCGCCTTGGCCGCAGAGGAAGTCGTCGCCGTCCTCGCCGTCCAGGTAGTCGTTGCCGTGTAACTCGATTGGCAGGTCTTTGTCGAAGTTGTCGCCAAACAAGCGGTCGTCACCCTTGCCGCCGAACAGTTCGTCATCCCGGCCGCCGCCGATCAGGGTGTCGTTGTCATCGCCGCCGTCCAGGTAGTCGCTGCCGTGAATGTTTGCAAGGGTATTGGTGTAGTTGTCATCGTCACCAAGCAAGAGGTCATTACCTGCCCCGCCATATAGCTCGTCATCACCGCCTTGGCCCACGACCTGATCCATGCCAGCTCCGCCCACCAAGGTGTCGTTGCCATGTTGCTCCAAGGGGGTGTAAACGACGTTCGAATATAGGTTGCCGTCTTGGTAGCCGTCGCCCCAAAGGGAGTCAGCACCGTCATTGCCAAAAATGGCATCGCTCTCCGCTAACCCAAAAACAATGTCATCGCCTGCTCCGCCATATGCCGTATCTTTGCCCGTCCCCGCCGCGATAAAGTCATTGCCCTCTCCGCCATCGATGAGGTTGCCGGTGTTTTCAAAGGAATAGAAATTTGGCCCCAGCTCAGTTGTTGCGGGGTAGTACAACCTGATATCGACCCCCTTGACGTCGAAGATGTACTTATTGCCTTGACTGTCAGTGGTATGGGGGTCGATGATGAACCAGGACATCCCCTGGGCCATTACGTCCCATGTTGGGTCTGGCGTCTGAGGTCGGTTTGGGAAACCAAAGCTGCCACGGGCACTGCCAAAGATGTAATCTGCGCCGTCGCCACCAAAGATGGAGTCTGCACCGACGCCGCCAAGCAGCAGGTCCGTACCCGTGCCACCGTCGATGTAGTCGTCCCCTTCGCCACCCTGGATGCCGTCATTCCCGCCGAGTCCCATCATTTTGGCTGAGCTGTCATCACCGTCAACGATGTCGGGTGATTCGGATCCACTGCCACCATCGGCGACATAGGTGTAGCCTAATCCTGGTCGGTACTCGGCGCGAAAGCCGCTATCCTCGAAGGACTTTTTCTGATAATCGCCGATGAAGACATTGGATGTTGCTTCCTCAGCAGGCGCGTCATCCAACTCAATGCCGAAGTTTCTATCTTTGGTCCAATTCTTGATGGTAATTTGGTCGGAACTGTCCTTGAGGAAGATAACCAAATCCGATTGACTGCCTTGCTTGATGAGAAGGTAGGTGACCTTCTTGTCTTCGCTTACATAGATTTTGCTCTCGATGGAGCCAGCGCCTGCCTTCAGCTTGCCTTTCGGCATGGAGTTGCCGAGTTTTTCAATAATGACTCGGTCGCTGCCATCGTCGTCCTTGATGACGTCAGAGCCAAATTTGCCGTTGAATCTGTAGGTGTCATCGCCTTTGCCACCAAACAGCCGGTCATTGCCGTCGCCTCCATCCAAATCATCTGAGCCATCTCCGCCGTTCAGAGTGTCGTTGTGGGCGCCACCATCCAACGTGTCGGAATCCGCTCCACCATAGAGTTGATCATCGCCGTCGTTACCATTTAATTTATCGTTGCCGGTTCCTCCCACGAGGACGTCGAGGCCTGCCCCACCAGAGAGATCGTCTGATCCATTCAACCCTAGCAGCAAATCGTCTCCTGCGCCGCTTGATACGACGTCCCCACCGGTTCCTCCGACGAACCCGTTGTTCAGATTGTCGGAGCCCGAGAAACTAAGGGGTGTAGAGCCATTTTGAATATGCCAACTATTGATGGTTAACGCTGTTCTTTGTGCTGCATCGCCCGCTTCTCCAGTTGAACTTTTAACGGCACTTGATATTATGCTGACGCTCTTTTCACTCGTGCCTAAAATATCCGCGTAGCTGAAGTTGACGGCTCCGCTTTCGATACTTAATAGTTTTGTTGCGCTTTCCGCGCTGTTGATGTAGTAGTAATCGAGGACGGCAGCGATCACCGCCTTTTGGAAAGAGGGTATTGCTGCTGTTCCATCAGAGAGGGATATTTGAGATATATCCGTCACAAATTTACCAAGTAAGCCATCGCGCCGCTTTATGGAACTCTTTTCCAGTTGATTCGCCACGAGTTTTGTTATGAAATCCTGCGCGGGACCATTGGGGTCTGTGAAATACAATTTAGGGTCGATGATTGCCGTCAAGAGTGCGGGCATCTTTTTGAAGAGAGGTGCTAACCTGTCATCCAAAATTGTGGCCAGATGCAAGTTCATTGAGTGCAACGTAAATGCTTCACTGATAGACCGATCGCCGACGTCTATTGAGTGATCTAGGGCTCGACCAACGACAGTATTGAAGTCGTATCTGAGGAATCCAAGAAACTCTCCTTTTATATAATAATTCGCTACTTGTTGCTCTCTTGCCGTGAAGTTGCTCAAGAAGCCAATTAATGCAGTAATTTCGCTGAGTATCGCTTGACTGCCCTGAGTTGCCGCCAGTAGCGTTAGCATATCTACAGCAGCAAGAACTGCTAGCAAGTCTTTCGTGCCCAACTCGAACGGGCCTTCAGCAAAAGTTGTTGCTTCTTTGTCGAACCATACTGCCATATTGGAGGCCAACCCCCCTCCTAGCGAATGCCCGGTAAAGGTGATTTTTGATGGGTCCAGTCCATTATTTAACGCCCACTGCTTGACCTGTACGTAGTAGCTTGCTGCATATAGCTGTTGCCCAATATTTAAATTCTGAACGGTTGTTGCCATTCCAGCGTCGGCAGCGAGGTCCGCAACGGTATTCCAAGAGCGCTTCCACTTGGAACTGAAAGTAAATTCGTTTCAGGATTGTCGCCTCCACCGCCGCGCTGGTTGTTGTATACGTGAGCAGCCAGGGCAGCATATTCTTCAATTGTAATCATGTTGAACTCCAAATGGTTCTGTGTCATTCACTTCTGTTTTTTGCGCCGTCTAATCGCGCGTAGAAATCACAAATTCTCGCGTACTCTTTTAGATCAATTGCTTTTGTTAGCTTTTTGTCTGCCCCGGTTGGGGAGCACCAATTCTGATCTTTCTCTGCTATTGTCACCAACCCTTTTCTTTCCGGTATGCATGGGAAGACATTTTCTTGGGTTAATAGTGCAGAAGGAACTTTGGTGAGAGGTATTCTCTGAAAATCACCGTCAGCCCAAACAAAAGGGATAATGCACACTTTGGGATATTGATAGTATTGGACATGCTTGGGTCTTCTTGGTCTGCCCAAAACATAGACTTGACCTTCGTAGACATCTATTCGCATGGGTGCTAGATATCCACTCCATGTTTGTTTTCCTTGCATTTCTGGAAGTGAAAATGTTATCCAGCTTTGATCGGTTCCATAGTTCTCGTAAAACTTTCTTTTTTGAGTGATTTCAATGATTCGGCCATCACTGAGTCTCACTTCTTCATTCCATTTGGGTGCGCCAGTTAACCATTGAAAAAATGCGTATCCCGTTACTAGTAAAGTGGCGATTCCTAGAGATAAATTTTTCTTTTGCATGGTTTTCCTTGAAAATTATTGCTTTGAATGTTATTGACTATCTTTCCCGCAAGCTTTCCTTGGCATAACTCTGCACCGGGCTGAGCAGGTACTCGATCACGCGGCGTTTGCCGGTTTTGATCTCGGCGGTCACGTTCATGCCGGGTGTCAGGCGGATGGGTTTGCCGTCCACGTTGATGGTGTTGTGGGCCAGGGTCAAGGTGGCGGGGAAGACGGCGCCGCCGGCGGG
>JACPOH010000313.1 GCA_016185075.1 Aquabacterium sp.
CCAAGGCGCGGTCAGGCCCCGGCAGCCAGACGCGCACGCACCGACTGCTCGATCCCCGCGGCATCCAGCCCGCACATGGCCAGCAGTTTGGCGGGCTCACCGTGCTCGACGAACTGATCCGGCAGGCCCAGCATCATCATGGGCTTGCACAGACCAGCGGCGGCCAGCGCCTCGGCCACAGCGGCGCCGGCGCCACCTTGCACACAGCCCTCTTCCACCGTCACCAGCAGATCGTGGTCACGCGCCAGTTGCGCCACCAGTTCGGCGTCCAGCGGTTTGATGAAGCGCATGTTGGCCACGGTCGCACCCAGGGCTGCGCCGGCCTTCAAGGCAGGTTGCAGCAAGGTGCCAAAGGCCAGGATGGCCACGCGTTGGCCAGCGGCCGTCTGCGTGCCCTGCAAGCGGATCTCGCCCTTGCCCCAGGGCAGCGGCTCCAGATGGGTCGGCACAGGCACGCCCGCGCCAGCCCCACGCGGATAACGCACGGCCACCGGGTGGTTCTGCGCGTAAGCCGCGCTCAGAGCCTGACGGCACTCGGCCTCATCAGCCGGCGCGATGATGCTCATGTTGGGGATGCAGCGCACAAAGGCGATGTCGAAGGCGCCCATGTGCGTGGCACCGTCTGCGCCGACGATGCCGGCGCGGTCGAGCGCGAACACCACCGGCAGGTTCTGGATCGCCACGTCGTGGATGAGCTGGTCGTACGCACGCTGCAGGAAGGTTGAGTAGATGGCCACCACCGGCTTCAACCCTTCGCAAGCGAGGCCGGCGGCAAAGGTCACGGCATGCTGCTCGGCAATGCCCACATCGAAGTAGCGGCCCGGGTACTTCTGGTGGAACTCCACCATGCCCGATCCTTCACGCATCGCGGGGGTGATGCCCACCAGGCGCGGGTCGGCCGCGGCCATGTCGCACAACCATTGGCCAAACACTTGCGTGAACGTGGGCTTGGGCGGCTCGACCGTGGCGGGTGCCTTGACCAGGCCCACAGCCGGGTCGAACTTGCCCGGCCCGTGGTACGCGATCGGATCGGCCTCGGCCAGCTTGTAGCCATAGCCCTTCTTGGTCACCACGTGCAGGAACTGCGGCCCCCCCAGGTCACGCAGGTTCTCCAGCGTGGGGATGAGCGAGTCCAGATCGTGCCCGTCAATCGGGCCCACGTAGTTGAAGCCGAATTCTTCGAAGATGGTGGCGGGCACCACCATGCCCTTGGCGTGCTCTTCCAGCTTCTTGGCCAGCTCGAACAGGGGCGGCGCGTTGCGCAGCATCTGCTTGGCGCTCTCGCGCGCCGCCGTGTAGAAGCGGCCGGACATCAAACGCGCCAGGTAGCGGTTGAGCGCCCCCACCGGCGGCGAGATCGACATGTCGTTGTCGTTGAGCACCACCAGCACATCGGCCATCTTGCCGGCATGCGGCACGCCGGCGTTGTTCAGCGCCTCGAAGGCCATGCCCGCGGTCATGGCGCCGTCACCGATGATGGCCACCGACTTGCGGGCCTCGCCGCGCAATTGCGCGCCCAGTGCCATGCCCAATGCCGCCGAGATCGACGTGGACGAGTGGGCCGTGCCAAAGGTGTCGTACTCGCTCTCGTCACGGCGCGGGAAGCCGCTCATGCCGCCCAGCTGACGCAGCGTGGCCATGCGGTCGCGGCGGCCGGTCAGGATCTTGTGCGGATAAGTCTGGTGGCCCACGTCCCACACCAGGCGGTCATGCGGTGTGTGGAACACGTAGTGCAAGGCGATGGTCAGCTCGACCGTACCCAGGTTGGACGACAAGTGGCCGCCCGTGCGCGACACGCTGCGCAACAGGTACTCGCGCAGTTCGTCCGCCAGCTGTTTGCGCTCGGAACGGGAAAGGTGCCGGATATCGGCAGGCTTGTCGATCCTGGACAGCAGGGGGTAGCTCATGTTGGTGCGTCCTTGGGTGGAATATTTGTTATCAGTGATCGCGGTGCACGATGCGCTCGGCCAGCGCGGCCAGCGGCGCCATGGCCTGGGCATTCAGGCCGCTGCGGGCCAGGGCCGCCAGCGACTGCTGGAGCAGACCGGCCGCTTCGTCGCGGGCGCCCTGCAGGCCCAGCAGGCTCACGTAAGTGGGTTTGTTGGCGTCGGCATCCTTGCCAGCGGTCTTGCCGAGAACCTCGGAGCCCTGGGTGGCATCCAGCACATCATCAACGATCTGGAAGGCCAGGCCCATGGCATGGCCATAATCGGTCAGGGCCAGCCACGCTGTGCTGTCGGGCTGCAGCCCACCACAGGCCGCGCCCATCTGCACGCTGGCGCGCAGCAAGGCGCCGGTCTTGCGCTGATGCATGTCGCGCAAGGTGGTTTCATCCAGCGCGTGGCCCACACTGGCCAGGTCAATGGCCTGGCCACCGGCCATGCCGGCCTGGCCTGAGGCCCGGGCCAGCAGACGGCACAGGCGCGCTTGCAAGGCGGGCGCCACACCGGCGCCCTCGCCTGCATCGGGTGTCAGCACCTCGAACGCCAGGGCCTGCATGGCATCGCCGGCCAGCATGGCCTGGGCTTCACCAAAACGCACATGCACCGTGGGCTTGCCCCGGCGCAGCACATCGTTGTCCATGCAGGGCATGTCGTCATGCACCAGGGAGTAGGCGTGAATCAACTCGACGGCGCACGCGGCACGCAGAGCGGCCTCGGCGCCCTCGGGCGTGGCACAGGCTCCAGCGGCTTCAGCCGCGGCCTGCACCAGCAGCGCGCGCAGGCGCTTGCCGCCATCCAGCACGCCGTAGCGCATGGCCTCACCCAGGCCGGCAGGCGCAGACGCCGGCACCCAATCGCTCAGGGCCGACTCCACGCGGGCCAGCACCAAGGCCGACCAGTCCTTGAACACATCAGCGGGCATCAGGCGGCATCCCAGGGTTTGAGTTGCCCGTCTTCCAGCAGCTTGACCTGCTCTTCGACCGCCTCCAGGCGCGTGCGGCAGAACTGCAGCAACTGGGCCCCGCGCTGGTAACTGGCCAACAGCTGCTCCAGCGGCAAGGCACCCGCCTCCATCTTGCCGACGAGCTGCTCCAGTTCGGCCAGGGCCTCTTCGTAGCTGGCGGGCAAAGGGGGGCTGCCGTCTGCGGTGGCTGCGGTTGATTTGGCGGTTCTGGCCATGGGTGTTGCGTGATGAGTCGCCTGAGGGCCCCGAAGGTGGGCAGGCATGCGGGCAAACGCGTATTCTATTTCCTGCCGCCGCGCTTGCGCCCGCGGCCTGCAAGCTGCCCCCCTGAAGCAACGACCCCCGGTCTGGGTGGCCGGCCCCACGTTTTGACCTGCCGCATGACCCGGGATTGGCCCCCACGCCCCCCTGAGGGTACAATTTCGGGCTTTCCCGCACACGACACGCACATGACCGGCCTCATGGGTTTCAACCCGGTCAGGCTCTGCATTTGCCTCTCAATTGTCTCTCGTGCTTGCGTTTCATGGCGGGAGCATCAGCCCCCTGGCCTATGGCCGGGGATCGTTCAAAGCCCTTGGTCATCCTGATCCAAGGGGGGTTGACATTGGTTTTTGGAGATCCTGGGGATCATGTCCGACCTGAGTACCGCACTCAACGCCCTCAGCCGCAGCCACACCCAGCTGCCCGTGTCCGTCTACTTCGACGAGTCGCTATACAAACAGGAGCTTGAGCGCATCTTTCAGTCCGGTCCTCGCTACCTGGGCCACGCGCTGAGCGTGCCCGAGGTTGGCGATTTCTATGCCCTGCCGCAAGAAAACGAAGGCCGCGCCCTGGTGCGCTCGCCAGACGGCATCCAGCTGATCTCCAACGTGTGCCGCCACCGCCAGGCGGTCATGCTCAAGGGCCGTGGCAACAGCCGCAACAACATCGTCTGCCCCCTGCACCGCTGGACCTACAGCCACCAGGGCGAGCTGATCGGTGCGCCGCATTTTGATCACGACCCCTGCCTGAACCTCAACAACTACAAGGTTCGCAACTGGAACGGCCTGCTGTTCGAGGACAACGGCCGAGACATCGCCGCGGACCTGGCCGGCATCGACGCGCGCTTCAAGCCCGGTGGCGATCTCGATTTCAGCGGCTACGTGCTCGACAAGG
>JACPOH010000314.1 GCA_016185075.1 Aquabacterium sp.
CTGGGCGATGCGCTCCAGGCTGTCGAGCAATACGTCGGGATGCTCTTCCCGGCCTATGCGATCCGCGTCGAGACGCTGCGCGACGAGGTCCATGTGGTCGTGTCCCGGCTCAGCGATTTTGGCGAGGTCGACAACCTGCTCACCGAGATCGTGCTGGGGCTGTTCCTGCAGATGCAGCGCTTTGTGGCCGAGCCCCTGCGTGGTGTCGAACTGCACTTCCGGCATCTGGCAAGCGCCGATTCGTTTGCAGGCCGTGATCCCATGATCCGGGCCGTGCATTTCGGTGCCAGGATCGACCACGTTGTGTTCCCACGGCGCCTGATGGCCGTGCGCACCGTCACGGGCAGCCGTGTCCTGCATGCCGAGCTGACCGGCGCACTCGAGCGCATGGCCAGGCAGCATGGGCCTGCTCAGGGGCTCACGCAGCAGGTTCAGCGGGTCATCCGCGAGCGCATGGCGGCGGGGCAGACCTTGCATGGCGATGCGCTGGCGGAGTGCCTGCAGCTGTCTCGGCGGACGCTGGACAGGCGTTTGAACGCCGAGGGCGTGACCCTGGCGACACTGACATCCGATGCCCGCATGGCGCTGGCCGACACGCTCCTGCTGACCACCACCTTGCCCTTGGCCCACATTGCCCAGCGCGCGGGCTTCACCGAACTCAGCAACTTCAGCCGTGCCTTCAAGCAGCGCTATGGGTGCACGCCGGGCGAGCGCCGTTCGACCTCATGAGCGGCAGGGTAGGCCCTGCCATCGATGGCCACAAGAAGCCGGTCGCGGGCGCAGCGTGACGCTCTTGAGTCGCTGTGCGTGCCACCTTCATCAGCGCGTCACGATGGGGAAGACACCGGTCGGCTTGTCCAGCCAACCAAAGAAGCGGCCCAGCGCCAGGCGGCTGCCGTCGATGCTGGTCTCCTTGGATGTCAGCAAGGCCATGGCCCCGGCCTGCCCGGTGACCATGCGGATGAAGAAGGGGTGCGTCACCGTGAGCGTCGCATCGACATCGGTCACTGCCTGGCTCGGATCGATCGCTTCGTGGCGCAGCACGCCATTGGCCACGCGCAGCACGTAGGCCTGTTTCAGGTCCGAGAACGCGAGCTTGATGGCGAGCCGGCCGTCGCCCGCTTTCTCGGCATTGAGCGATGCGGCCATCGATTCCAGAAAGCGCTCGATCGGCGTGTGCTGCAGCAGGTCGGCAAACGCCACGCGCGAGGCCGCCTGCGTGGGCGGGCCGTCGCGCAACTCCAGCGCGCCACTCAGGTACACATTGCGCCAGGGTGCCGACTCGGCCAGGTAGCCCAGTTGCTCGAAGCTGCGCGCCAGCAGTTCACGCGAGGCGGTGTCTTTCGGTTCAGCATGGACGGCGTGCTTGAGCAGCTCGGCTGACCAGCGGAAGTCTCCGGCATCGAAGGCCTTCTGTGCGGCGGTGCGCAAGGCTTCAGCCCCGCCGGCCAGTGCCACGTAGCCCTTGGCAGCTTCCACCGGTGGCAGCGCATCGAGGTTGGCCGGGTTGGCGTCGTACCAGCCCAGGTAGAACTGGTAGACGGCTTTGACGTTGTGTTTGACGGTGCCGTAATAGCCGTGCACGGCCAGGTCTTGTTGCAAGGCCGTTGGCAGCTTGATCGTTTCGGCGATCTCGGGCGCGGTCAGGCCCGCATTCATGCCACGCACCGTCTGGTCGTGGATGAACTGGTAGGTGTCGCGCTGGTGCTCGATGAAGGTACGGATGCGTTCTGTGCCCCACACGGGCCAGTGGTGCTGGGTGAAGACCACGTCGCTGCCTTGCACCTGCTGCAGGGCGTCGTCGAGGTAGGCGACCCAGCGCATGGCGTCGCGCACCTTGGCGCCGCGCAACGTGTACAGGTTGTGCAGTGTGTGGCCCATCAACTCGGCGCCGCAGTAGGCTTTCAGATCAGGCAGTGCGAAGGTGAACTCCGATGGCGCCTCGCTACCCGGCACGTTGAAGAAGACGAAGCGCACACCGTCGATCACCTGCTCTTCGCGCGGTTTGTGCACGAGCAGTGTGGGCGGCAGGATGCCGACGCGCCCGAACGGCACAGCCTTGCCCAGGCCGTTGTCGACGAGCCCGGTGGCATTGGCGGGCAGGCGGCTGCCGTACATGTACATGGCGCGGCGGGCCATGGCCGTGCCCATCAGCACGTTCTCGCTGGTGGCCTCTTCCATGAAGCCGGCTGGCGCCACGATGGGCACCCGGCGAGCTGTCGCTTCCTCGGCTGAGATCACGCCCAGCACGCCGCCGAAGTGGTCGACGTGGCTGTGCGTGTAGACCACCGCCGACACCGGCTGTGCGCCCAGGTGCTGACGTGCGAAGGTCATCGCCGCCGCCGAGGTTTCGCGCGAGGTGCCGGTGTCGACCACGATCCAGCCTGTCTTGCCCTGGATCAGCGTGATGTTGGACAAATCGAAGCCGCGCAGTTGCCAGATGCCCTCGCGCACCTGGAAGAGCCCGGTCTGGTTGTTGAGCCGGGCCTGGCGCCACAGGGTCGGGTGGACGCTGTCGGGGGCGCTTTCTGCCTGCTGGAAGGCGAAGGCATCGTGGTCCCAGATGACTTGGCCAGCTTCGTTGCGCACCTGGCCACTGGGGGCTGCGATGAAGCCGCGTTTGGCATCGGCGACATCACCGGTGTCGGCATGCTGGAGCTGGTGCGCCACCTCGGCCTGCGCACGTTGCACGGCCGGGTGTACCGGGCTGCTGGACGTGGGCGCGGCGGTGCTGACGGTGTGGCTGAGGGTGCCGCAGCCGGCGGTGACCAGGCACAGGCTGGCCAGCAGGCTGGTGGGCAGGATACGGGAGCGAGGCGCCATGGATGTCTCTCGGTCGGTGCTGGGGATGCCGACATCCTGGGCCAAGGGGCAA
>JACPOH010000315.1 GCA_016185075.1 Aquabacterium sp.
GCGACGTCCACCGGCGCACGCAAACGGCGGCAGTCCAGGAATTCACGGTGAGCGGAGCCCGGCAAGGCAGAAGGCTGATCGGGCGCGAGGCGCAAAAAGCGGTACTGAACTTGTTCTTCGGCGTGGGTGGCCACGAAGGTGCCCTTGCCCTGGCGGCGCATGAGCAGGTTTTCGGCAGCCAGCTCGTCAACGGCCTTGCGAACGGTACCCTGGCTGACCTTGAAGCGCGCGGCCAGATCGATCTCGCTGGGGATGGCTTCCCCAGGACGCCACTCACCCGACTGCAGGCTGCGCAGGATCAGCGCCTTGATCTGCTGGTAGAGCGGACTGAAGGAAGGCCCTTGCACCGCGCCCCCAACGCCGGATGCACCTGTGCCCACAACGGACGCCACGGCGTCAGGAGCAGCGGAGGATGGCGAGGTAGGCACCACGGCGAATCGTTTAGGTTGGGGGATCGATCAGGGTGAGATCGGGGGTGGTGGACACATGCCGAAGCGCGCGGCCGACCGGCCCGCGCCGGATAGGACCCGGGCCGGGCGTGATTGCACCACAAGTACCCGGCAAAGTCCAGAAGTAGGATGAAAGATGTCTTATATAAGACATAAGATATTGACGACAAAGGGTCATCGACCTAGACTCCTGCGCGACGCTACAATCTAGGGTTGTCTCTAACCCTTCCCCTCTCACTTCCTTTTCGGAGTTGCCCATGAGCAAAGCACCCGTTCGCGTCGCCGTTACCGGCGCCGCTGGCCAAATTGGTTACGCCCTGTTGTTCCGCATCGCCTCTGGCGAAATGCTGGGCAAGGACCAGCCCGTCATCCTGCAACTGCTGGAAATCCCCGACGAGAAGGCCCAGAACGCACTGAAGGGTGTGATCATGGAACTCGAAGACTGCGCCTTCCCCCTGCTGGCCGGTATCGAAGCCCACTCCGACCCCCTGCAAGCCTTCAAGGACACCGACTACGCGCTGCTGGTTGGCGCACGCCCTCGCGGCCCTGGCATGGAACGCGCTGACCTGCTGGCTGCCAACGCCCAGATCTTCACGGCTCAAGGCAAGGCCCTGAACGCTGTCGCTTCGCGCAACGTCAAGGTGCTGGTCGTCGGCAACCCCGCCAACACCAACGCCTACATCGCCATGAAGTCGGCTCCGGATCTGCCTGCCAAGAACTTCACCGCCATGCTGCGCCTGGACCACAACCGCGCCGCTTCGCAACTGGCTGCCAAGACCGGCACCAAGGTTGGCGACATCAAGAAGCTGACCGTGTGGGGCAACCACTCGCCCACCATGTACGCCGACTACCGCTTCGCCACCGTGAACGGCAAGTCGATCAAGGACATGATCAACGACCAGGTCTGGAACGCTGAAACCTTCCTGCCCACCGTGGGCAAGCGTGGCGCCGCCATCATCGCCGCTCGCGGCCTGTCGTCGGCTGCCTCGGCTGCCAACGCCGCCATCGACCACATCCGTGACTGGGCCCTGGGCTCCAACGGCGAGTGGGTCACCATGGGCGTGCCTTCGAACGGCGAATACGGCATCCCCAAGGGCATCGTGTTCGGCTTCCCTGTCACCACCGAAAACGGCGAGTACAAGATCGTCGAAGGTCTGGAAATCGATGCCTTCTCGCAAGAGTGCATCAACAAGACCCTGGCTGAACTGCAAGGCGAGCAAGACGGCGTCAAGCACCTGCTGTGATGCCATGCCGAGCGCGCAGCGCCTTGTGGCGTGACGCGCTCGCATGCGTTTGAAGAACCGGCTATCGCCTCGCGGCGAAGCCGGTTTTTTATTGACCTGCCGCAGATGGATCCGCGCACGACCCTCGCGATTTGCGCGAGACTTGTTGCACTGCCCCATGCGCAACCAGTCATCCACACCATGTCCACCCTGACCGCGATCCACCCCCGTCAAGCGCTTTTCGGGTCCGAGCACCGCCCCACGCCCTTGCCTGTCTGTGACCACTATGCCGGCGTCGAAGCCCGCATGCGCAAAAGTCTGGCACTGCAATCGGAGCTGGCCGAAGAGACCGGCCGAGCCGTGTTTGACGTCACCCTCGACCTTGAAGATGGCGCACCGGTCGGCGGTGAGCATGAGCAGGCCGAACTCGTGGCCGAGTTGCTCAACAGCCCGGACAACGCCTGGGGCCGCGCGGGCGCCCGGGTGCATGCCCCCAGCCATCGGCGCTTTGAAGACGATGTCGACACACTCATCCGGAAAGCCGGCGACCGGCTGGCTTACCTGATGGTCCCCAAGGTGGCCAACGCCACGGAAGCCCAGCGGGCTGTGGAGGCCATCAAGGCCGCTCGCCTCAAGCATGGCGTCAGCCACATCGTGCCCGTGCATGTGCTGATCGAAACGCACAAGGCCTTGCAGGAAGTGGCCGAGATCGCCTGCCTGCCCGGCGTGGAGTCCTTGTCTTTTGGCCTGATGGATTTCGTGTCGGACCACCGCGGGGCTGTACCGGCCTCAGCCATGTCGGCCACGGGGCAGTTCGAGCACCCGCTTGTCTTGCGAGCCAAGCTCGAGATCTCGGCGGCCTGCCACGCCGCTGGCATCACGCCCTCGCACTGCGTGGTCACCGAATTCAAGGACAAACACGCCCTGGGCACAGCGGCCACGCGGGCCGCACGCGAGTTGGGCTATACGCGCATGTGGAGCATCCACCCGGATCAGATCCGGGTGATCCTCGAAGCCTTTGCACCAGTGGCGGCCGAGGTCGACGATGCCATCGAGATCCTGCAGGACGCTCAGGCGGCACACTGGGCGCCGATCTCGCACCGGGGCACGCTGCATGACCGCGCCAGCTACCGCCACTACTGGTATGTGCTGGAGCGCGCCTGGCTGACCGGGCAGCCCCTGCCCATCGACATCGAAGACGCGTTCTTCTCGCCCTGATCTGCGGCGATCAGGACAGTTTGAACACCGACACGACCTGGGCGAGCTTGGCGGCCTGATCCTTCAGGCTTTCGGCAGCCGCAGCGGATTGCTCGACCAGGGCCGCGTTCTGCTGCGTCATGCTGTCGAGTTGCGTCACGGCCGTGTTGACCTGGCTGATGCCGTCGGACTGTTCGGTGGACGCAGAGGTGATTTCACCAATGATGTCGGTCACGCGCTGGACGGAGTCGACGATGGCCGCCATCGATGCGCCCGCATCGTGAACCAGCGTGGCACCCGCATCGACACGTTCGCTCGATGCACTGATCAGGACCTTGATTTCCTTGGCTGCCGCCGCGGCACGCTGAGCCAGGGCCCGCACCTCACCAGCCACTACCGCAAAGCCCCTGCCCTGCTCGCCGGCCCGCGCGGCTTCCACCGCGGCGTTCAGGGCCAGGATGTTGGTCTGGAACGCGATGCCATCGATCACGCTGATGATGTCGACGATGCGACGGGAGCTTTGCGTGATCTCGTCCATGGTCGAGACCACTTGCGACACGACGGTGCCACCCCGGTTGGCCGCTTCGGCGGCACCCGCCACCAGTTGATTGGCCATGCGCGCCGCGTCGGCGGTGTTGCGGATCGTGCCGGAAATCTGCTCCATGGTCGAAGCCGTTTCCTGCAGGCTGGACGCGGCTTGCTCGGTGCGGCTGGACAGGTCCTGGCTGCCGGTGGCCACTTCATCGCTGGCCACCGTGATCGAGTCTGTGGATTGGCGCACCTCGCCCACGATGGACCGCAGCGATACCTGCATTTCTTCCAGACTGTGGCAGAGCTCGCACAACTCGTCACGGCCGGTCATTTCGACGCGGTGCGACAGATCCCCCTGGGCGATGACCTTGGTGGCCGCCACCACCTGGCGCAAGGGCACGGTGACAGAGCGGGCCATGACCCAGGCGCAGGCAGCACCGAGGCCCAGGCAGGCCAAGGCCAGCACCAGCATGACGAGCTTGGCCGTCGAGACATGCGCATGGGTGCTGACGGACGCATCGTCGGCCAGCTTGCGCTGGGCGCGCTGGTAATCATTGATGGCGGTGATGTAGCGTGCTGCGGCAGGCAGCAATTGGCTCTTGAGGGCCTCCTTGGCGCCCGGATCTTCCATTTCCAGGAAGGAGAAGATGGAGTCGCGCGCCGTAACGTAAACCTTGCGTTTGGCCGCGATGTCTTCGAAAAGCGCTTTTTCCTCGGCCGTGGTGGCAGAGGCTTCCAGCTCCTTCTGGATGGCACTGATCTGGGCGGATGTTTCCTTGATCAGGGGCGAGAAATGGTCCTTGACATCAGGGATCCCACCCGCCTCGGCAATGGCCAGGGTGCGGTTGACATTCAACAGGGTAAGGCCTTCCCACTTCAGGGCGGCGGTCGCGCGCTCCTGGATCCTGGCGTTGTAGTCGATGTCCTCAACCGTGCTCGACAGACGCGTCCAGCCCACGATGGCCATGATGGCCGTCAGCGCCAACACGATCCCGAATCCCAACCAGAGACGCTGCCCAAGCTTGAGTTGATGGAGATTGACCATGATTTCCACATTCTTGTGGCGCCCTCCAAGCCGCGAGCGCATGCGGCATCAACCGGGTTGACCCTTGGTGTATCGGACGGCTCGACGCAAAAATAAGACCGAATGCGGATAAGTGCCAACTCGCGCACGGTTTTCAGGGACCTGGACACCCTCATACCGGGCAGCGCGGCGCCCAGCACCAGGCTCAGACAGGCAGGCCGTGGTGCCGGCGCGCCTTGAGGCACTTGTCGTCCCCCGGCATGAGCTCCTGGCAGGTGCTGGAGCGATGCGCATAGATCTGGCAGGCCACCTCGCGCCCCACCTCGCCCCCTAATGCCACGCAACGAGGCTGTTTGCTGTTGGTGCCCTGCATGCAGCGCCGCAAGGGGCCGATCGCTTCGGTCAGCTGGGCCGGCACCGTGCCGCCAGGGGCGTCGTCCGCCTCACCCCAGTAGAAAGACACCCGGAAATAGGCGCAGCACGCGCCGCATTGCTGACAATCGAACTCGGTCTTCATGCGCTGACCTTCTGGACACCTTTGCCTCAAGAGGGCGCTATCGTAATGCGGCCAAAGCAGCTGAGGCGGCAGCCAAGCGCGTGGTGTAGGCTGGCGATCATGAGCGACATCCTGTTCTGGCACGACTCCGAAGTCCTTCAAGTGCTGCCATCCGAGCACCCGGATGCGCCGACACGGCTCGTGCTGTCGGCCGCCGCCGTGCAGCGTTCGGGCAGCCTGGGCTTTCTCAAACCCCTGGCTTTCAGCTTTGCGCAAGCCAGGCTCTCGGGGCCAACAGCCGATTGCATGGGCAGCCTGGCCGAGGGCAGTTGCCTCCAAGGAGGCATCACCACACGGCAGCTGACCCTGCCCTGGGTCAGCGAGGGGCCCGTGCAGCTGAGCCTGCGTTTTCGCCATGGCAGCGTGCTGCACATCGAGGCGGCGTCAGCGCGCAGCGAGCCAGCCGACGATGCCCGCTTCATCGAATCCTATGCCTGCTGAGCTCATGCGCCTTCTCTGAGCCTGCGCCACAAGGTTGTTCGGCTGATGCCCAGTTGCTGGCAGGCCAGGCCCCGGTCGCCGCCACAAGCGGCCAGCACCCGGAGGATCTCGGCGTGCTCCGCCTCGCGCTGCGCCCTGCGCAAGGGCTGAGCCCCCTTGTCGGCAGCCACCACACCGGGCCCGCTCGGCAGCCCGGGCTGCACGCCCAGCCCCTCAGGCACCGACACCCGCAGGGCTTCGCCCGAAAACAGCTCAGGCACCACCGCTGCCAGAAAGGCCTCCGTGTCATCTTCACCAGCCACCGTGTCGCCAGGCAGGGAGCCCGCATAGGCGGTGACACGTTCGATCAGGTTTTCCAGCTCGCGCACATTGCCCGGCCAGGTGTAGCCCCCTGCCCGCTTGACCAGCGCCTGGATCAGGCCTGTCGTGGCGCTTTCGTCCAGCCCCAGTCGACGACACAGCTTGCGCTGCAAGGCAAAGGCCACCGTGGCGACGTCCTGCAAGCGCTCGCGCAAAGGTGGCACATCGACCCGCAGGATGTTGAGCCGGTAGTACAGGTCCAGACGGAACAAGCCGCGGTCAACCTGCTCTTTCAGGTCGCGGTGGGTGGCTGCGATCACCCGCACATTGACGGGCGTGGGCTCGGTGGCCCCCACCCGCAGCACCTCCCGCTCCTGCAGCACGCGCAACAGCCGCGTCTGCAATGACACCGGCATCTCACCAACCTCATCGAGGAACAGCGTGCCGTTGTGAGCCGCCTCGAACAGGCCAATCTTGCCGCCTTTGCGTGCGCCGGTGAACGCCCCCTCCTCATAGCCGAACAGCTCACTTTCCAGCAAGGTCTCGGACATGGCCGCGCAGTTGACCGCCACAAACGGCATGTCGCGGCGCTCGCTGGCCATGTGGATGCCTTGCGCGATCAGCTCCTTGCCCGTGCCGCTTTCGCCGATCAGCAAGACGGTGGCCTGGCTGCGCGCGCAGCGCCATGCCAGCTGCCTGATGCGCCGCACGGCCGGGCTGTCCCCGAGGAACTGTTCGAGTTCATAGCGCGTTCCCTGCGCATGCGGCTTGATGCGCGAACGAATATGGCGGTCGACACGCTGGATGCTGATCGGGTCCTGGCAACTCAGCACCGCCCCGGTCAGCACACCTTGCTCCATGATGGGGATGCGGTTGACGATCAGCGCCTTGCCATTGACACGTTCGATCCGCTCCAGCTCCTGCTGGCCGAGCCTCAAGGTGCTGACCAGGCTGAGCTCGGGGCAGACGTCGGTGAGCTTGCGGCCGAGCCAGCTTGAGGCGGTGATGCCCAACCACTGCGCCATCGGCGGATTGAGGGTCTGGATGCGCTCTTGCTGGTCCACCGCGATCACGCCGTCGCTGAGCTGCGCCAGGATGGTATTGAGGCGTTCACGCTTGGCCAGTTCGATGCGCGAGGCACGCGCCACCTCCACCGCATCCTCCAGCGCCTCCCGAACGGCATCAGCCGAGTACAGAAAGACGCCGGTCAGCCCGTGCTGATCGGCCATGTCGGCCACCAGGCCCGGCCCGACCACGGCCTGGACGCCCATGTTCTTGAGTTCGAGCACACAGGCCTGCGCGTCCTCCTCGGTGCGGTAGGTACGCTGCACCAACCCCATGTCGAGCAGCTCGGCGAAGGGCGCCAGGTCCGGCGCCATGCCCTCGTACGTCACCAGCCCGACCTGGTGGGACACGCGCCGGGCCACGGCCAGCGCCTGCATCACGTCGAAGCCCCCTACCTTGACCAGCACGACCGGCATGTCCAGGTGCTGGCGCAGGTAGGCGCCGTTGGAGCCCGCCGACACCACCACATCCACCGGCCTCTGGGCCTGCATGTCGCGAATGCGGCTGACGGCCTGCTCGAAGCCGACGTCCAGCACATCCACCGAGGCCCGGTCAGCAAAATCGGGCGCGAGCTCCTGCAGCATCTTGTTGATGCGCCGAAAACCCACCGCCACCAGGTGCGGCAAGGTGGATGCGGTGGCGCGGACAGGTGACATGGCGACCATGGGATGAGACGGCGCGAGGCCTTGCAACGATGTTTCAGCGCATTGTTTCATATTTGATGCCAATCACCCAAATTTGAAACACGAAATGAAACAAGGGCAGCTCCACAGCCGGCCAGGCTGCTCGCCTGATTCTGAAATATCCATGAAAATCAAGCAGTTGCCATCTGTTTTGGCCAACCTGGCCGGCATCATGGCGACACGTTGACGCGCTGGCACAGGCGTTGCGTTTCTTGCTCGACCCGTTCAAGTTGGAGAACTGACAACATGGCCACCAAGACACCTGGCGAGCGTTTTCGCCAAGCCCTCGCGGAAGAATCCCCCCTGCAGATCATTGGCGCGATCAATGCCAACCATGCTTTGCTGGCCAAGCGTGCGGGCTACCGCGCGATCTACCTGTCGGGTGGTGGCGTGGCTGCCGGCTCGCTGGGCCTGCCCGACCTGGGCATCAACACCCTGGACGACGTCCTGACCGACACCCGCCGCATCACCGATGTGTGCGACCTGCCCCTGCTGGTCGACATCGACACCGGCTTTGGTCCCTCGGCCTTCAACATCGAGCGCACCGTCAAGAGCCTGATCAAAGCCGGCGCCGCCGCTTGCCACATCGAAGACCAGGTTGGCGCCAAGCGCTGTGGCCATCGCCCCGGCAAGGAAATCGTCACCACCGAAGAAATGGTGGACCGCGTCAAGGCCGCCGCTGATGCCAAGACCGATTCGAGCTTCTTCCTGATCGCCCGCACCGACGCCATCCAGGTGCACGGCGTGGACGCCGCCATCGAGCGTGCCATCGCCTGCGTCGAAGCCGGCGCCGACGGCATCTTTGCCGAAGCTGCCTACGACCTGCCCACCTACGAGAA
>JACPOH010000316.1:0-16426 GCA_016185075.1 Aquabacterium sp.
GACTGGCGTTTGGCCAGATCCTGCTGACGGGCCACCTCCATGAGTTCGCGGCGATCCGGCATGTCGGCCAGCGAGAAGTCTTCCCACCACTTGGCCAGTTCGGGATCGGCCTCACCCGCTGCGGCACGCAAACGCAGGAAATCGAAACCGGCACGGAAGCGAGGCTGCTCGACCAGCGTCAACGGGCCATTGCCCGAGCGACGGTCAAAGCGCGGCTGCATGGTCCAGATCTCGCGCATGTCGGCAGCCAGCTTGCCGCGGCCGGAGATGTCGCCGATGCGGGCATCGAACACGGCGTCCGTGGCCGATTGCAAGGCCGGGAACGGGGGCTCGCCCTGTGCCTGGTTGCGCTTCCAGTGCTCCAGCACGTCATGCCACAGCAGACAAGCCAGCAGGAAGCTGGGGGCCACGGGCTTGCCTTCAGACACGCGACGGTCGGTATCAGCCAGGGCCAGTTGCACGAACTGGTCGCGCCCGGGGTGGCGGCGGGCTTCGTCAAACACGGCATCCAGGATCGGGAAGACGCCACGATCCAGACCTTGTTTGCGCAGTTGCTCCAGCGAGGCGCTGGCATGGCCCGTCTGCAGCAGCTTGATCATTTCGTCGAACAGGCGCGATTGCGGCACATTGGCCAGCAGCTCGGCCATGTTCTGCAGCGGCTCGCGCGTCTTGGGCTCGATCTCGAAGCCCAGCTTGGCAGCGAAGCGCACCACACGGATGATGCGCACCGGGTCTTCGCGGTAGCGGGTCTCCGGGTCGCCGATCATGCGCAGCACGCGCTTTTTGGCATCCTTGATGCCACCGTGGTAATCCACGACCACGCCCGTGTGCGGGTCGTAGTACATGGCGTTGACGGTGAAGTCACGGCGGGCGGCATCCTGATCCTGCGGGCCCCAGACGTTGTCGCGCAGCACGCGGCCGCTGGCGTCCACCACATGGCTCTTGTCGGCCAGTTCCTTGCGGGAGGTCTTTTCGTTGCCCGCCACTTGCTCGGCTGCATTGGCATCCAGGTAGGCGCGGAAGGTCGAGACCTCGATCACCTCGTGCTCACGGCCGCGGCCATACACCACGTGGACGATGCGGAAACGCCGCCCGATGATGAAAGCGCGTCGGAACAGGGCTTTGACCTGCTCGGGCGTGGCGTTGGTGGCCACATCGAAGTCCTTGGGGCGATGGCCCAGGATCAGGTCGCGAACGGCACCCCCGACGATGTAGGCCTCGTAGCCGGCCTCCTGCAAGGTTTCCACCACCTTGCGGGCGCGGTCATCCACCAGCGACGGGTCGATGCCGTGTTCGCTCGCGGGCACGTCCACGCGTTTGCCAGTCGGGATACGCGGCGTTTTGGCCGCACGCCCGCCTGCGGTGCTCGTGCGCTTTTTGGCCGGGGTCTTGCCCAGGATCTTGTCTATCAGGCTTTTGATCATGCAAACAGTCGAAGAATGCGCCAGCCACGTTCTCGGGCGACAGCTTCCAGCGCGGGGCTGGGGTTGGTGGCCACCGGGTCGTTGGCGCGCTCCAGCAGGGGCAGGTCGTTAGGGGAGTCACTGTAGAAGCTGACACGATCGAAATCGCCCAGCTGCCGACCCTGGTCAGCCAGCCATTGTTCCACACGTGTGATTTTGCCCTCCCGGAAGGACGGCACGCCGTCGATGTCACCCGTGACGCGGCCCTGGGCGTCCTTCGCCAGCCGCACGGCCAGCAACTCGGGGACATTGAACGCATCGGCGATGGGCCGGGTGACGAACTCATTGGTGGCGGTGACGATGGCGATCAGGTCGCCCATGGCCCGGTGCTGCTCGACCAGTTCGATGGCCTGCGGCTGCATGGCAGGCAGGATCACGTTGTCCATGAAAGCCTGCTGCAGCGCCAGCTGGCCTGCGGGGTCGAGCTGGCGCCAGATGCTGGTGGTGAACTGGATGTACTCGCCCAGTACCAAGGTGCCATCGCAGTACTGTTGATAGAAGCCGTCGTTGCGCTGGCGGTACTCGACGGCATCAGCCAGGCCCTGGCGGATCAGGAACTCGCCGAACTCGTGGTCCGAGTCCAGCGGCAACAAGGTGTGGTCCAGATCAAACAGACAAAGGTTCATGCGGTCTCCAGGGCCAGCATTTGTTTCAACAGGGGCACGGTGACCTCGCGGTGCTCGGCGAGCGCGAAGCGGTCCAGGCGGTCGAGCAGCCCCATCAGGAAACCAAGGTCACGGTTGTAGCGGGTCAGCAGGTAGCTCACCACGCCCTCACCCAGCGCGATACCGCGACGTGCGGCCTCGTGTTGCAAGGCGGCGCGCAAGCCGGCTTCATCCAGCGGCGCCAGGGCGAAGGTCAGGCCCCAGCCCAGGCGGGTTCGCAGGTCATCGCGCACGGGCAAATCCACGGCCGGCATGGCGCCGGCCGCCAGGATGAACAGGGGCCCGCTGCCACGCTCATCCAGTTGCCCGCTGGCTTGCGCCGCCAGCGAACTGGCTGACTCGATGAACAGGTTGAAGGCCAGATGCTGGTGATCGGCGCCCAGGCTGTCGCACTCATCGATGACGGCCAGGGTGGGCATCATGGGGTCTTCGGCATCCCACATCTGGCAGGTCTGGGCATTGAGCCAGATGGCGCCAAAGCCCAAGGACAAGGCGCGTTCGACCATGGCCGGCACCCGCCGCACCCCAGATGTAGGCCGGCGACAGCGTACCTTCCACATGCGGCCAGGTGCGCAGCCAGCTCAACAGGGGTTCGTTGCCGCCAACGATGAAATCATCCAGGCCTTGCATGACCGCCGGCCCGAGGTCCAGCGGCATCTGGCGCATGGGCGTGGGGCGTGGTTCCGTGCGGCCGGCAACGGCTTCCAGGGTCATCACTTCACCACCTATTGCGCCAGAAAAAAACGGCTACCCTGGTAGGCGAGCAACACGCGCCGCCCCAGCAAGGTCAGGAAGGCCGCCATGGGCAAGGCAATCACCACGCCCCAGAAGCCCATCCACTGGCCAAAGAGCATCAGGGCCAGGATCACGCCCAGCGGGTGCAGGCCGATGCGTTCCCCCACCAGGCGGGGCGTGAGAAAGAAGCTCTCGATGATCTGCCCAATGCCGTACACCACGGCCACGGCCAGCAAAGGCGATGTGGCCTGTGGCGTGGCGACACCAAACTGCAGCAAGCCGGCCAGCACGGCCAGCACCAGCCCCACGCCATAGCCCAGGTAAGGAATGCAGATGGCCAGGCCAGTGAACACACCAATCGGCAAGGCCAGGTTGAAGCCAAACAGGCTCAAGCCGACGCTGTAGTACGCCGCCAGGATCAGCATGACCATGGCCTGACCACGCAGGTATTGCCCCAGGAGAGCATCGCATTCGGCCATCACATCGTGCGCCAGAGGACGCCACCGGGCTGGCAGCAAGGCACGAAAGTGGCCGGTCAGGGGATACCAGTCAAGCAGCCAATAGAAAGCCAGCATGGGCAGGAGTACCGCCAGCCCGACCAGGGTCATGATGCTGCTGCCGCCAATCAACAGCGAGGTCCAGACGGTCCCGCTCCATCGACTGGCATGCGTCTGAAGCAGCTTGACCAGCTCGCCCTTGAGGGCGTCCACCGTGGTGGGCAGCTTGACGCCCCATTGTGCCAACCAAGGCGTCAACTTGCCCCAGATCGCCGTCAGGAGATCGGGTAATTGATCGCGCAAGGCCGGAGCCAGTTGAGACACGATGGGCACGAGCAGCACCAGCAGCGTCCCGACGACCAGGGCCAGCAGCAGCAAGCAGGCTGACACGGCCAGCGTCCTGGGCCACCGCCACGCCACGAGCTTGTCGACCGCAGGGTGCAAGGCATAGGCCAACACCAGGCTGATCACGAAGGGCGCGAGCACGGCCGCGTGCCACCACAGCACGCCAACCAGCGCGGCGGCAGCCAACAGGCTCCAGATGGGTTTGAGGGGGTGATCGGTCGCTTGGGTCATGAACGGGGGGATTTTATCGACCTCCCCGTCGCCTGGACGTCACAAGGCTGATCAATTCTTTCGGCCGTACACCGACACGCGGGCTGACTCCAGGGCCTGCTCCAACTTGACCTGATCCCGCTGGTTTTCCGGCCTGGCCTGGAAGTCAGCCAGGATGGCAGCCTCGCGGCGCTTGTATTCCTTCTGCAGGGCCGCATCCCGTGCCTGCTGCTCGGCGTCCGGCTGAGGCGCCGCACCATTCAGCGCCGCCTGGACCTGCTCCAGCTTCTGCTTGCGGATGTCGTCGTTGGGCTCCAGGTCCGTCCAGAGCGCAGACTCCAGCATCAAGGCTTCGCCCATGGTCAGCTCGGCCTGCTTGAGCCGCTCGGGAATCTGCTCCAGCAGCCGACGGGCCAGCTGATGCCGTTTGCTGACATCCGGGCTGTCCTGCAGGCTTTGCCACTGTTCGAAGCCTTTCTGGAAGCGCAGGTACTTGACCACGCGTTCCAGCTCGCTGCGCGGGTTGGCCGTCTTGGACATGGCCTCCTTGAGTGCAGACCAGTCTTCCGGGGTGAAGTCAGACGGGCGGCCATCTTCCATGATGCTGGGAGGCACGAGCAAGGCTGAATCGTTCTTGGGTGCGGCCTTGGCTGCATCGGGTGCCGGGGGCGCCGATGACCTGGTGGCCACAACGGGCGAGTCTTCCTGCGCAGCGGCATGCGTCTGCCACCACCATGCGGCCACGCCCACACCGCCACCCAGCGCCATGGCCAGAACCCATGTGCGCTGCCAGAGCCTGGGGTTGTCGTATGAGATCATGGACACATTACCTGCCAGCAATTAACGGGATGCAAACAAGATCCCGGGATTGTCCGCACAGGATAGCGCGGCTCAGCATGGGACAAACCCCGGCCGGGAGGAGACCGTACCGAAGCCACTACACTTGCGGCCAGCCGGCCTGACGCTCGCTGACACGCTCACCTACCCGTAAACGCTTTTTCTGCTCAAGGGCTACATCCCCGTGGTGATCGCCCTGCGTCTTGGCCTGGACACCGTCACGGTCACCGCCGTGGGCCTGGGCGCCTTCATTGGCCACCTGTGGCCGGTGTTCTTCAAATTCGAAGGCGGCAAGGGTGTGGCCACGGCAGCCGGCGTGCTGCTGGGGTTCCAGCCCGCGCTGGGCGGCCTGGTGCTGCTGGTGTGGCTGGGCATGGCCGTGGTGTTCCGCTACTCCTCGCTGGCTGCGCTGACGGCTTCGATCGCCGCACCCATCATCCAGTTTCAAGGCTGGAGCTTCAGCGCCATGACCGTGGGCGTGATCGTGATGAGCGTGCTGCTGATCTGGCGCCACGAGGCCAACATCCGCAAGCTGCTGGCCGGCCAGGAAAGCAAGCTCGGCCAGAAAGCGGCCCCGCCCTCCGGGCCTTGAGCAGGCCGGTACGCGCACATGATGAGGTCGAGCACGAACCGAAGAGGCTCGCTCAAGGGGCTGATACTGGTGGTGATGCTGGTCCTGGGCGTCACCCAAGGCCTCGCCTGGTGGCGAGACACCCAGACCGTCGCGCAGATCAAGGCACATCTGCCAGGGCAAACCATCACGATGTACAGCACGGTCAGTTGCTACTACTGCGGCAAGGCCCGCGCCTGGTTCAGGCAGCACGACATTCCCTGGGACGAATGCGATGTCGAGCAAGACAGCGGGTGCCGAGCCACGTTCGAAGCCCATGGCGCACTGGGCACGCCCTTGATGCGCGTGGGCTCGCGATGGCATCTGGGGTTTGAGCCCACCTGGCTGGCCGAGGCGCTCAAGGCCTCCGCCGCCGCAACCCAGGAGGCTCAGTCCAGCCCCAGTGCAGACACGTCGCCGCGCCCCTGACGAATCACCTGTGCCCCACCCTGGCTGAGGTCGATGACGGTGGTGGGCTCCTGGTGGCAGGCCCCGGCGTCCACCACCCCCTGGATCTGCTTTTGCAGGGCATCCCGGATCTCACCTGCATCGTTGAGCGCCTCGGTTTGACCCGGCAGGATCAGCGTGGTGGCGATCAGCGGCTGCCCCATCAACTCCAGCACGGCCTGGGCCACCTTGTGGTCAGGCACGCGCAGGCCAATGGTTCGGCGCGAGGGATGCGAGACGCGGCGGGGCACCTCTTTGGTCGCTTCGAGAATGAAGGTGTAGGGGCCCGGCGTACCCAGCTTCAGCAAGCGGTACTGGCTGTTATCCACACGGGCATAGTTCGCCAGTTCAGACAGATCGCGGCACAGCAGGCTCAGATGTTGCCGCTCATCGATACCGCGAACGCGACGCAGCTGGTCCACCGCGGCCTTGTCGTCAAGGTGGCAGACCAGCGCGTAACTGGAATCGGTCGGCAAGGCCACCAGGCCGCCACGATGCAGGATCTCCACCGCCTGCTTGAGCAGACGGGGTTGCGGATGTTCAGGGTGGACTTCGAAGTATTGCGCCATAGACGTCTAGCCTAACGCCAGACAGCCCCTGCCATCCAACAGGACGCCGCTTGCGCCGGTGTTTTCTTCAGGGATGCAACACCCGAGAGGCCAAGGCCTCCCACACGGGCGTGACCCGGCCAGGCAGGTTGGGCAGGGTGCCGAGGTCCGTGTGGCTTTCGGACGGGTCATGGAAGTCGGAGCCACGCGAAGCCAGCAGATCGAACTCGCAGGCCAGGTCCGCGTACTTGCCGTACTCGGCCACCGTATGGCTGCCGGTGACCACTTCCACACCCTGGCCGCCGTGTGCCTTGAACTCCGAGAACAAGGCGTACTCTTCATTGGGCGTGAAGTCGTATCGACCAGGATGCGCGACGACCGCCACGCCACCGGCGCCGACGATCCACTTCACGGCATCCGACAGGTTGGCCCAGCGGTGCTCGACAAAGCCTGGCTTGCCTTCGGTCAGGTAGCGTTTGAACACCTCGTGCGGATCACCGCAGACGCCGATTTCCACCAGGTAACGCGCAAAGTGGGTACGGGAGATCAGATCCGGGTTGCCCACGTATTTGAGCGCGCCTTCGAACGCGCCCGGGATGCCCACACGCGCCAGGTCAGCGGCCATGTCGCGCGCGCGACGCTCTCGGCCACCACGCGTATCGGCCAGCCCTTGCACGATGGCGGGGTCATCCGGGTCAAAACCCAGCCCGACGATGTGGACCGTCTTGCCGGCAAAACTCACGGAGATCTCGACGCCAGGCAGGTACGCCATGCCCAGCGCAGCAGCAGCGGCATGAGCCCGGTGCTGCCCGCCCACCTCATCGTGGTCCGTCAGCGCCCACAGTTCCACGCCGTTGCGGCTGGCGCGCTGCGCCACCTCTTCGGGAGTCAGGGTGCCGTCCGACACATTGGAGTGGCAGTGCAGATCGGCGTTCGTCACGGCGTTCATCAAATGCATGACCGAATGCTATCAAGCGCCCGGCAGGCGGGCGGCATCCAGGGCCATTAACCCCAGCGCGAGCTCGACCGAGCCTGGGAAGCACCCCAGGCTTGCAGGCAGGCGAGCGTCAACTCTCGAACCAGTTGCTCGTCCACAGGTTGGCGGTAGCGCACCTTGATATGGCGCATGCCTTTGCCGGCACCGTCGAGCTCGGGGAACTCGCCCACCAGCAGCACACCATTGAACACCTGCAGGTGCGCATGCATCTTGTGCAGCACGATGGCCATGACGTTGTCGCCATCGTTCATGAAGCACAAGTTGCCCCATTTCACTTCGGGGCGAAGGTGAGGCGCGGCAGCCAGAATGGCGCGGTGCATCGCTTGAGCGGTATCACGCTGCTCTGGCCGCAGGCTGTCATAAAACGCGTTGATCAACGCGGGGGACTGTAAGGGTCGGCGCATGGGGGTAGGCCTAAAAATGATTCAAAACGACATCAATGCGCACTCGACACCCCCTCCCTGAAGCCCTTGGCAGGCCTCTGTGTGAATGCACAGCCCTTTTTCATGATCACCTCTGACGTTTTTACTTCTTGAGGGAGGCAGCTGCCCTGAGACAGGCCTGATTCAGCGGGATCATGTACCGGGCGCACCGCCACGAATGGCGCTTGCTTGCGCTCGATGCTCTCATCCGATTGTAACAGACCGTAATGAACCCCTGGCCCCCCATTGGGGTGGTGATACCGGTTTATCGGCCATCGGGACTCAGGTCTTAGGCAGGGTCACGCCACGCTGCCCCTGGTATTTGCCACCTCGGTCACGGTAACTCGTTTCGCACACCTCGTCGCTCTCGAAGAACAGCACCTGGGCGCAACCTTCACCCGCGTAAATCTTGGCGGGCAGCGGTGTCGTGTTGCTGAATTCGAGCGTGACATAGCCCTCCCACTCGGGCTCGAACGGCGTCACGTTGACGATGATGCCGCAGCGCGCATAGGTGCTCTTGCCCAGGCAGATCGTCAGCACATTGCGGGGGATGCGGAAGTACTCGACGGTGCGCGCCAGCGCGAAGCTGTTGGGCGGAATGATGCAGACATCGGCGTTGATGTCCACGAAGCTTTTTTCGTCGAAATTTTTGGGGTCGACCACCGTGGAGTGGATGTTGGTGAAGACCTTGAATTCCGGCGCACAACGGATGTCGTAGCCGTAGCTTCTCGTACCGTAACTCACGATCTTCTGGCCGTCGGCTGCCGCGCGAACCTGGCCTGGCTCGAAGGGTTCGATCATGCCGTGCTCTTCGGCCATCCGGCGGATCCAGCGGTCTGACTTGATGCTCATGAGATGAATACTCCTGTGTGACAGGCGTGATTGTGCTTGATCGGAGGCGCGTGCTCGGGATCTGCGCTTGTTACAAGATCAAACCGAAGCGGCCCGCACGCGCCCCCCCCTGATGGGGTTGATGCACCACAAACGAACGCACCAGGTTAATGCACCCCAACCTGGCACGCTTTTCGCTGCAGTGCACCTCATAAATTCAAGTGCCACCCACGATGGTGCGCACGCTACGCTGAGGTTCACATGTCTGACTACAAAGCCTTCCTGAGGTCGGGGCACGCACCGACCCTGCTCGCTTCATTTCTCTACTTCGATTTCACGTTCGCCATCTGGGTGCTCAACGGTGCCATGGCGCCGTTCATCAGTGAAACGTTCAATCTGAGTCCCGCCCAGAAGGGCTTCATGATCTCGGTGCCAATTCTGGCCGGCGCGCTGATGCGTTTCCCTTTGGGCATCCTGTCGCAGTACATCGGCCGCAAGAATGCGGCGATGGCCGAGATGGGGCTCGTCATGCTGGCATTGCTGTTTGGCTACCTGTTTGTGGACACACACAACGAGGTGCTGGCCATGGGCGTTCTGCTGGGTATCGCCGGTGGCAGCTTTGGGATTGCCTTGTCACTGGGTTCGGGCTGGTTCCCGCCGAAGTACAAGGGCCTGGCGATGGGGATTGCCGGCGCAGGCAACAGTGGCACGGTGCTGGCGGTGCTGTTTGCACCACCGCTTGCCACGAAATTTGGCTGGCAGGCCGTCTATGGGCTGGCAGCAGCGACCATGGTGGTGCCCATGATCGTGATGGCGCTGGCCGCCAAGGAACCGCCTGACCGTGAACACCAGACCTTCCGCGAACACATCGCGTGCCTGTTCGAAAAGGACGGGTGGGCCTTCAGTCTGATCTATGTGATCACATTTGGCGGCTTCATTGGACTGGCCAACTTCCTGCCCACCTACTTCTATGATCAGTTCAAGGTCACCAAGATCGAAGCTGGCCAGCTCACGATGCTGGCGACCCTGATGGGCTCCGCAACCCGCGTGCTGGGCGGATACGTGTCGGACCGCTGGGGCGGCATCAACACCCTCACCGCCGTGTTGGGCCTGGTCATCGTGACGCTCGTCATCTGCGGCACCATGGGCCAACAACTGGCCATCACCACCTTGCTGTTCATGTTGTGCTTTGCGGCGCTCGGCGCCGGCAATGGTGCCCTGTTCCAGTTGGTCCCGCTGCGCTGGCCCGTGACCACCGCCGTAGCAGGCTCCATGATTGGAGAGTTGGGCGCATTGGGCGGAGGCTTCATCCCCAATGCCATGGGTTTGTCCAAGCAGCATTTCGGCAACTACTTCTATGGCTTCCTCGCCTTTGCCCTGCTCGGTGTCGCCGTGCTGGTGATGATGCGCGTGATGCAACTGCGCTGGACACGAACCTGGGCCGAAAAGGGTGGACGAGCCCGCACCGGTGGCGCCATGTCCATGGCCTACGGTAGCCAGTCCCCGGCCAGCCGCTGATTCGCAAACTCCTTTGTTGTTCAATCAAAGCGCCGGCCCACAAGGCTGGCGTTGACCTGACCACCACCCCCGGTCGGCAGCCCTTGCACCACGCCGTGTGCACAGGGCTTTTTTTGTAGCCGGCGACACCCGGCCAGCCCCTTTGCCGTCAACGCCGAGGCAGGAACACCAACCAGTACACCAGCAACAGGTTGAACAAGAGGGACACCGTCAACGCGATCTTCCACATGGCCACCGGATCTCGTCCGAGCAAGGGCGTCGACAAGGGCGCCGACAAGGGTCGCGAAGCCCCCCGCTCCAGCGCCAGCAGCAACTCCTCGGCTGTCTCGAAGCGCTGTCGGGCATCGCGCGCCACGGCTTTCATCACCACATGATCCAACCAGATGGGGACGTCCGGGCGCCATCGCGATGGCGCCACAGGGTCGCGGCGGTATCGCCCCATCTGATACGGTTCGATCTCCCCGTAGGGCAATCGTCCTGTCAGCCATTGGTACAAGGTCACCCCCAACGCAAACAGATCGCTTTGCGCTGTGGCGCGCGCTACAGCTGGGTCGTCTGACCATTGTTCCGGGTTCATGTAGCTGGGCGTGCCGGCATGCAGCACACGCAAACTCTCAGGCTCCTTGCCGGACAGGGCCACACCCAGATCCAGCAAACGCCATTGACCATCTTCACCGAGATGAATGTTGTCCGGTTTGATATCGCGATGAACGACACCAAACTGGTGCAACCGCCCCAATGCCCGCACCACATTGGTTGCAGCCTCGACCACTTCCGTCACGGCAAAGCGCCGCTGTGCGCCGAGCATGTCACCAAGTGTCTGCCCACTGTGCCAATCAAACAGGGCATAAAAACAGCTGGCACCTTGCGTTTCATGCACGCGCACCAGCCCACGTGCGCCACGCTCGGTGACGCGGGCACCCAGCCAGGCTTCATGCGCCAGCATGGCCCGCTCCTCGGGGTCGCTGGCACGGGCTTCGTGCAAGGTCTTGAGCGCCAGCAGCGCACCAGTCTGCTGGTGCCGCACCCGGTAGAGCCGATGCACCCCATTGGCAAACACACTGGCCTCGACCAGCATGCCATCGATCACGTCGCCCGCTTGCAAGCGCGAAGGCACGGGTAACTGGCGCCCCTGACGCTCCGCATCTTCCAGCCGGGCTGCAGCCAACCCCTTCACGCGGATGACGAGCGCGGTGGCGTTGTCACGGCCACCGGAGGCCAGCGCCCTGCTCACCAGCGCCTCACTGGCGGCTCGCGCGTCGCCCTGTTCCGCCAACTCCTTGAGCACCTTGGGCTTGAGCACGCCATGCACGCCATCGCTGGTCAGCAAAAAAGTGTCACCGATCTGCAGATCACCCTCGGTGTAGTCCACACGCAGGCGATCATCCAGGCCCACAGCACGCGTGAGCCCGTTTTGAAATTCAAGCGGGCCCAGGGTGTGGTCCTGCGTCAGCTGCGTGCACTCGCCCGCGCGCAGCAGATAGGCCCGCGTGTCGCCAACGTGCGCCAGCGTGTAGCCATGGCCACGCAGCACGATGGCCGTCAAGGTGGTCATGCCGGCCAAGCCTTGCCCTTCAAGGTTGCGCACACCCTGGCGACGCCGGTTGTGGTCGGCAAGCCAGGCGTTCTGTGCACCGATCAGTCGGTCCAGCGCGACGGTGGTATCCCAGGTGGCAGGCGTCGCGTAGTAATCGCGCAGCAGCGTGTCGATGGTCGTCCGCGCGGCTTCACCACCGAGCCCTCCCGCAGAGACGCCATCAGCCAGCGCGGCGATCACACCCCAGGGCGCTTCGTGGGGCGCAGGTCGCCCCACACCGGCGTGGTCCTCCAGTAACGAGCGTGGGCCGCGCTGGCTGGCATACCCCACATCCAGGTCGAAACTCATTGATGTCCTTCAGCGTGTCTTTGTGTTGGCCGCACTGTTCGTGTGCAGTCATTGTCTTGCCCCGATCTGACGCAAGTTTTGCACCCGAAATCGGTGCATGGGCGGTTTGCACACCAGTTGGCGTAGGCCGCTGCCCCTCCTTGCTCAATTTGGTGCACACCGAAATGGTGCTGGCCCGCTTATTGCTGACTTAAAGCCCAAACAATTTTGATCGCGGCTGACGGAGCGCTCTCATGAAAAAGATGAAGCTGGTGATGGTGGGCAACGGCATGGCCGGCGTCCGCACACTTGAAGAGTTGATGAAAGTCGCGCCGGACCTGTACGAGATCACCGTCTTCGGCGCGGAGCCGCACCCCAACTACAACCGGATTCTGCTGTCGCCTGTGCTGGCTGGCGAACAAACGGTCGACGAGATCATCCTCAACCCGGTGAGCTGGTACGAGGACAACGGCATCACCCTGCACCTCAACAAGAAGGTTGTCAGTGTGGACCGCACCCGCCGCGTGGTCGTGGCCGAGGATGGCACCGAGGCTGAATACGACCGCCTGTTGCTGGCGACTGGCTCAAACCCTTTCATCCTGCCCGTGCCCGGCAAGGATCTGAATGGCGTGATTTCCTACCGCGACATTGCCGACACGCAGTACATGATCGAAACCGCCAGAACGCATCAGCACGCGGTGGTGATTGGTGGCGGGCTGCTGGGTCTGGAAGCGGCCAACGGCCTGATGCTGCGTGGCATGAAGGTGACCGTGGTGCACATCGCGCCCTGGCTGCTTGAACGCCAACTGGACGATGTGTCCGCCAGGCTCTTGCAGCGTTCGCTTGAAGAACGCGGCCTGAGCTTCCGCATTGGTGCTCAGACACAAGCCTTGATCGGTGACGAGGAAGGTCGTGTCAAGGCAGTGCGATTCAAGGATGGCACCGAGGTCGCCGCCGACCTGGTCGTGATGGCCGCGGGTGTGCGCCCCAATACCGCGTTGGCCGAGCAGACAGGCATCCATTGCCACCGAGGCATCGTGGTGACCGACACCATGCAGACCGTGACCGACCCCCGCGTGTACGCCGTCGGCGAATGTGCGGCGCACCGCGGCATTGCCTATGGTCTGGTGGCCCCGCTGTTCGAACAAGGCAAGGTGTGCGCCAACCATCTGGCGCTGTATGGGATTGGCCGCTACACGGGCTCGCAGGTCTCCACCAAGCTGAAGGTAACCGGCATCGACCTGTTCTCGGCGGGCGACTTCATGGGCAGCGATGACACGGAAGAGATCGTGTTGTCGGACCCGTTCAGCGGCGTCTACAAGAAGCTGGTGCTCAGAGGTAACAAGCTGATCGGCGCGTGTCTGTATGGCGACACGGCAGATGGCAGTTACTACTTCAAGCTGATCCGCGAAGGCACGGACATCGCCAGCCAGCGCGACCAGCTGATGTTTGGCGAGACCGCCGCGTGTGCGCAAGCCGAGCCGCAGGCAGCGCCCGATTCGCAAGTGGACCGTCTTGAGGCCATGCCCATCTGAGCGGCACAGCCAACCCGACTTTGGAGATCATTTTTTGGTGGGCAGTATGCAGTTCATTGGAAGTCGCCGTCACTGGCTGAAGCAAGGCCTGGCCCTGGCTACCTCAGCGTCGTGGGGGCTGCCAGCGCTGGCGCAGATCAGCAGCCTCAATGAGGCCATCAACAAGGCGGGGCGTCAGCGCATGCTGTCCCAGCGCATGGCCAAGGCCTGGCTGGCCATGGGGCAAGGTGTGGATGTGCGTCGGGCAGAAAAGATCCTGTTCGATTCCATGTCCTGGTTTGACAGACAGTTCGTCGAGTTGAAAGCGTATGCCCCCACGCCCGAGATCGAGGCCACCTACAAGGCGCTGGAGCCCGTCTGGAGCGAGTACAAGTCCGCTCTTGTGGGCGCAGCACCGGACCGCAGCGCCGCCCCCATCCTGTTGAGCCTGGACGCCAAGGTCCTGAAGCTGGCGCACCAGGGCACGGTTCAGCTGGAACAGTATTCAGGCAAGGCCACCGGCAAACTGGTCAACATGGCCGGACGCCAGCGCATGTTGTCGCAACGCACAGCGAAGTTTTACCTGAGCCAAAGCTGGGGGGCGGCGGTACCGGAGCAGGTCAAGGAGCTCAACGTCGCACGGCAGGAGTTCGCCCAGGCGCTGGTCACCTTGAGCAATGCACCGCAGGCCACGCCTGCGATCAAACAGGAGCTGGATCTGGCCCGCCAGCAGTGGATCTTCTTCGACAACGCCTTGTCGCGTATCGGCGAGAAGGCAGGCAACCTGCACCACGCCACCGAGGTCTTCACCAGCAGCGAAAACATCCTCCTGGTGATGGACAAGGTAACCGGTCTGTACAGCAAGCTCGCTTGAAAAAGGCCAGGGGTGGTCGCGCACCCGTCTGGCCTGCGGCACGGCCGCATTGTTCTTTGGTCCGACACATGAAGGCAGGCGAACACCACGTGACTGCCACCCGCTGAGAAGCACCATAAACCGAGAATTGACATGAGCCAGTGGATACCCATCCGGGCCGTAGACGATGCCCATTCTGACGCGGGCACGCAGATCACCCGCGCGACCTGCCCCTATTGCGGCACGGGTTGCGGCGTGTTGATCGAAAGCCGCCAAGGGCGCATCACCCATGTGCAAGGTGACCCTCAGCACCCTGCGAATTTCGGCCGACTGTGCACCAAGGGCAGCACCCTGCACCTGACAGCTGCCACGACCGTCACCGATCAGACACGGCTGCTCGCGCCCATGCGGCGGGACCAGCGAGGGCAAGCGCCCATCCCGCTCGCCTGGGACATGGCCCTTGAGGAAGCGGCCGACAAGTTCGCTGCAGTCATTCGCCAGCATGGCCCGAACGCCGTGGGCTTTTACGGTTCAGGCCAGTTGCTGACCGAGGACTACTATGTTCTCAACAAGCTGGTCAAAGGCCTGATCGGCAGCAACAACGTTGACACGAATTCGCGCCTGTGCATGAGCAGCGCGGTGGCCGGCTACAAGGCCACGCTGGGCAGCGATGCGCCGCCCGCCTGCTACGACGACTTCCAGCACGCCCGGACCCTGTTCATCGTCGGAGCCAATACGGCCTATGCGCACCCGATCCTGTTTCGACGCATTGAAGATGCACGCCGCGCCAACCCGGCCATGAAGCTGATCGTGGTTGACCCGCGCCGGACCGAAACAGCCGACATGGCAGACCTCTTCCTGCCCATCCTGCCCGGTACGGATGTGGCCTTGTTCCACGGCATGCTGCATGTGCTGATCGCCGAGGGGCTGGTCAACACCGACTACGTCAGTCGCCACACGCAAGGCTTCGAGGCCCTGGCGGCCATCGTGCGGGACTTCTCTGCCGAGAAAGCCGCGCAAACCTGCGGCATCCCGGTGGCCGACCTGGTGCAGGCCGCTCGCTGGTTCGGCAGCCAGACGCCGAGCCTGTCGCTTTACTGCCAGGGGCTCAACCAGAGCAGCAGCGGCACGGACAAGAACGCGGCGCTCATCAACCTGCACCTCGCAACCGGCCAGATCGGCCTGCCTGGCGCAGGCCCGTTCTCGCTGACCGGCCAGCCCAATGCCATTGGCGGGCGCGAAGTGGGGGGCATGGCCAACCTGCTGAGCGCCCACCGAGACCTCGGCAATGCAGCCCACCGCGCCGAGGTAGCCGAACTCTGGGGCGTGGATGAGGTACCCGCTCAAGCCGGCAAGACAGCCGTCGAGATGTTCGAGGCCGCCGCCGACGGCGAGATCAAGGCCCTGTGGATCGCCTGCACCAACCCCGCCCAGTCCCTGCCTGACCAGGCCACCGTGCGCCGGGCGCTGGAAAAGGCCGAGTACGTCGTGGTGCAGGAAGCGTTCTCGACCACGGCCACCTGTGCCTTTGCCGACCTGCTGCTGCCGGCCACCACCTGGGGCGAGAAGGACGGCACCGTGACCAACAGCGAGCGTCGCATCAGTCGGGTCAGGCCTGCCGTTCAGCCTGCCGGCGAGGCACGGCATGACTGGGCCATTCTGTCGGACTTCGGCCGCCGGCTGGAGCAACGGTTGCCGCAGCGCACCGCCCGCTACCGCCCTGGGACAAGCACACTCTTTCCTTACGACTCGCCGGAATCCATCTGGAATGAACACCGCGAATCCACACGTGGCCGCGACCTGGACATCACAGGCCTGAGTTATGCCATTCTGGAACAGAGCGGCCCGCAGCAATGGCCCATGCCGAGTGGTGCCGCAGCCGGCCAGGCACGCCTGTACGCCGACGGCCGCTTCCCCACCGACAATGGCAAGGCGCGCTTCGCTGCCATGCATTACGAACCGGTGTACGAACCCTGTGACGAGGCCTACCCCTTCAGCCTCAATACCGGCCGCCTGCGTGACCAGTGGCACGGCATGAGCCGAACCGGCACCTTGGGGCGGCTGTTCGGC
>JACPOH010000316.1:16463-17804 GCA_016185075.1 Aquabacterium sp.
GGCCGCCTGGGCCTGCGGGCAGGTGATCTGGTGCGCGTGGCGTCTCGGCGCGGCGAGCTCATCGTGCCAGCCCAGCCGAGCGACGCCATGGCCTCCGGGCAGGCCTTCATGGCCATGCACTGGGGCCAGGAGTACATCAGTGGTCAGGGCCAGCAAGGGCAGGCCCTGGCAGGTGTCAACGGCTTGACCGTCCCCACCTTTTGCCCCAAGTCCAAGCAGCCCGAACTCAAGCACGCGGCCGTCAACATCTCGGCAGCCAAGCTGCCCTGGCGCCTGCTGGCCGTGGCCTGGCTGCCCGAATCCGAAGCCCTGGCCGCACGCGAATCACTCAAGTCCCTGATGTCGGGCTTTGCTTTCGCCAGCTGTGTCCCGTTTGGCCGGGAACCTCATGAAAAGGGCCTGGTGGGCGTGCTGTTCCGGGCCGCATCTGCCGAGCCTGCAAGCCGTGAACTGATCCGACGCATCGAAGCGCTGTTGGGCCTCGACGGCGTCGACCTGATGCGCTACGACGACAAGGCACGTGGGCAACACCGAGCCATGCGTCTGGAGCGGACGCCCGACGGCCTGAAGCTCGACGGCTTCATGTTGACCGGCGACATCAGCGCCGAGGCCTGGATCAGGCCCTTGCTGCAAGACGAGTTGCCTGCTGATGCCTATGGCCGCGCCCTGCTTTCGCCTGGGGCCAAGCCACCCGTGGCCACGGCCCCCAAGGGCAAGCAGGTTTGCACCTGCTTCGACGTGAGCGAGACCGCCATCGTCAAGACGCTGGTTGACTGCCAGGGCGACACCGACGCCCGCCTGTCGCAGCTACAAGGGGCCTTGAAGTGCGGCACCAACTGCGGCTCCTGCATCCCTGCGCTGCGCAAGCTGGTCACGCTGCATCCGGCCGTGGCACCTGCTTCCTGAAGTGCGCGGCTGGCGCGCCCGCCCGGCGGGATAATGTCCCGCCAAGACGTGGACACATCAACATGAGCATTGCGCCCTACATCAAGATCATCGGCCGAGGCAAGGACGGCGCCCGCTCCCTTGGCGCCCACGAAGCGCGCGATCTGTTCGAGCAGGTGCTGGACGCGACGGTCACCGACCTCGAAATCGGCGCTTTCTGCCTGGCCATGCGCATCAAAGGCGAGTCGGTGGATGAGTTGGATGGCTTTGTACAAGCTACCCATGCCCGCTGCATCGACCTGAGCGAGGCCGTTTCCGCCGCGCCCAAGGGCATCGTCGTGCTGCCGTCCTACAACGGCGCCCGCAAGCTACCCAATCTGACCGCGCTGCTGGCGCTGGAGTTGGCCAGACAAGGCGTGGGCGTGCTGGTGCACGGTCCTGCCGTCGACCCGACGC
>JACPOH010000196.1 GCA_016185075.1 Aquabacterium sp.
GCATGAACCACTTCGACGATCCCTCGCTGCAGATCTGGTTCCAGATCGCCGCTGTGGGCGCCGGCATCGTGGCACTGGGCATTGGTGCCTTTGGCGTGCAGCTGCTGGTGAGCTACCTCAAGCGCGATCAGCTGCGCGATGAAACTGGTGACATCTGGGGCGGCCGTACCCTTGAGTGGTCGACCGCTTCGCCGCCGCCTGACTACAACTTCGCGTTCACGCCCATCGTGCATGACAACGATGCCTGGCACGACATGAAGCAGCGTGGCGCCAAGCAACCGATGGTCGGCTTCAAGGCCATCCACATGCCCAAGAACACGGCTTCCGGCTTCGTGATCGCCATGCTGGCCACCGGCACCGGTTTCGCGCTGATCTGGCACATGTGGCTGTTTGCGGGCCTGGGCTTTGTGGCCACCATCGCGGCCTCGATTGCGCACACCTTCAACTACGACCGCGACTTCTACATCCCGGCCGATGAAGTGGCCCGCTCCGAGCATGCCCGTGCAGGCAAGTCGCTGGCCTCGGCGGCCTGATCGAACAAGGTAGTACAACACCATGGCTATCGCATCCACCCCTACCACTTTCCACGCGAACGGGGCGCCGGTCTTCTACGACAACGGCGACCACCATCCTCAGCAAGGTACGCTCCTGGGCTTCTGGCTCTACCTGATGAGCGACTGCCTGATGTTCGCGGTGCTCTTTGCCGTGTACGCCGTGCTGGGTCGCAGTTACGCGGCCGGCCCATCGGGCGCCGACCTGTTCGATCTGTCCTTGGTGGCCGTCAACACCGCGCTGCTGCTGTTCTCGTCGATCACCTATGGCTTTGCCATGATCTCGATGCAAAAGGGCAACAAAGGCGGCGTGCTGGGCTGGCTGGCCATCACCGGCTTGTTCGGCCTGGGCTTCCTGAGCCTTGAAATCATGGAGTTCGTGCACCTGATCGAGGAGGGCGCAGGCCCCTGGCGCAGCGGCTTCCTGTCCTCCTTCTTCACGCTGGTGGGCACACACGGCCTGCACGTGACCTTCGGCACGATCTGGCTGGTGACGCTGATGGTGCAGGTCGGCAAGCTGGGCCTGACGCCCGAGAACAAACGCCGCCTGATGTGCCTGTCGATGTTCTGGCACTTCCTCGATCTGATCTGGATCGGCGTCTTCACTTTCGTTTACCTGATGGGCACGATTTAAGGACCACCCCCTACGGCCTGCGGCCGCCCCCTCAAGGGGGCAACGCCGATGGACCGGCGAAGCCGGATCCCTTGCGTTCGCTGGATCGAGGGGGCGCGTACTGATAGGTATTGGAGTATTTCAAATGGGTCAACATTCTCACGACGCGCATGACGCCCACCATGAAGAAGGCGGCTACCACGCCACCTACAAGGGCTATCTGATCGGCTTTTTGCTGTCGGTCGTGCTCACGGCCATCCCGTTCTGGCTGGTGATGGGCAAGGTGCTGCCTTCGCCACGTGTCACGGCTTTCGTGATCCTGGGTTTTGCCGCCGTTCAGATGGTCGTGCACATGGTCTACTTCCTGCACCTGAACGCCAAGGTCGAAGGTGGCTGGTCCCTGCTTGCCATGGTCTTCACCGTGGCTTTGGTGGTGATCATGTTGTCCGGGTCGATCTGGGTGCTCTACCATCTCAACACGAACATGATGCCCAGCATGGACCCTGCGGCCATGCGCAACATGCCGTGACCCTGACCACACAGCAACAAACACCTCGCTCAAGTCGAACGCTGGCCGCGATCTTCATCGCGGCCGCGCTCGCTTTGGCAGGTTTCCTGTCATTGGGCATCTGGCAGATCGAGCGCCTGGCCTGGAAGGAAGCCCTGATCGCCCGGGTGGCCCAGCATGTGAACGCCGCAGCGGTGCCTGCGCCAGGCCCTGAGGTCTGGCCACGCTTGCAACGCGAGGCGGACGAGTACCGGCGCCTGCAGCTCACGGGCCGCTTCGTGCACGAGCGGGAAACGCTGGTGCGGGCCAGCACCGAACTGGGTTCGGGCTCCTGGGTGCTGGGCTGGCGGCGTCTCCCGTGGCGCCTTACTTTGTGGACCTGGTCGCGCCTGAAGGGCCGGCCGCGGACACGACCTGGCCCCGGCGAGGTCTGACCGTTTTGCAGTTCACCAACAACCACCTGGTGTACGCGCTGACCTGGTTTGCCCTGGCCGCGATGACGGCCGGTGCCATTGGCTACCTGATTGCCGACGAGCGACGCCTGCGCCGGCTCTGCGGGCAGCATCCCCATCCATGAGCAGCCCGCTGGCCGCCATCCCCACCGAACCCCAGGCACCCATGGGTGAGGTGGCTTTGGCGCCGGAGCGGCTGGCCCACAGCAACAACCTGCTGCAGCTGATCCAGATGCGCTGGTTGGCGGTTGCCGGCCAGTTGCTGACCATCCTGATCGTCGAGTTCGTGCTCGACATGTCCCTGCCACTGGTCGAGATGGTCACCCTGCTGGCGGTGCTGGCGGTGTTCAACATCGCCAGCTGGCTGCGTCAGCGCCTGGCCTTGCCCGTCAGCAACGGCGAGCTGTTCGTCGGTCTCCTGGTCGATGTGGCCGTGCTGACCGGACAGCTGTACTACTCGGGCGGCAGCGCCAACCCCTTCATCTACCTGTACCTGCTGCAAGTGGCCGTGGGTTCAGTGTTGCTGAAGCCTGTGTACACCTGGGCCATGGTGCTGGCCACCAGCCTGTGCTTCGTGGTGCTCACGCAGTGGCATCGTCCGCTGGCCTTCCCGGATGTGGGTGGGCCCACGCCATCGGCGCACTATGTGGGTGGCCTGCTGGCTTGCTTCCTCATCAACGCCTCGCTGCTGGTGATCTTCATCGGGCGCATCGGGCGCAACCTCAGGCAACGCGATGCACGGCTGGCCGATCTGCGCCAGCGCGCGGCCGAAGAAGAGCACATTGTTCGCATGGGCTTGCTGGCCTCCGGTGCGGCCCATGAGCTGGGCACGCCGTTGTCCACGCTGTCGGTGATCCTCGGTGACTGGGCCCGCATGACGCCGTTTGCCGCCGAGCCCGAGTTGCGTGAAGAGATTGAACAGATGCAGGTGCAGGTCAGCCGATGTAAGTCCATCGTCACTGGCATCCTGCAATCCGCGGGTGAAACACGTGGTGAGGCGCCGGAAGAAACCACCTTGCACGATTTCCTGGATGAACTGGTGGACGAGTGGCGCCAGACCCGACCTGTCAAGGCGCTGGCATTCGATCGCCACAACCTGCCCGATGTGCCCTTCATTGCCGACACGGCGCTGCGGCAGATGATCGACAACGTGCTGGACAACGCCTTGGAGGCCGCACCGCAAGGGCTGGTGCGTGTGCTGGCCAGTTGCGAAGACGACACCCTGACCTTGTGCGTGCAGGATGAAGGCCCGGGCTTCACGCCCCAGATGCTGCAGCGCTTCGGCAAGCCGTATGAATCCAGCAAAGGCCGGCCGGGCGGTGGCTTGGGCCTGTTCCTGTCGGTGAACGTGGCGCGCACCCTGGGCGGGCGCATCGAGGCACGCAATCGCCCTGGTGGCGGCGCGGAAGTGGTCATCACGCTGCCCCTGGCTTCGTTGATGACCTCAAAATAGCGCCCCATGGAAGCCCCACGCCAATTGCTCATCGTGGAAGACGATGACGCCTTCGCCCGTACCTTGACGCGTTCTTTCGAGCGTCGGGGTTACGAGGTGCTGCGCGCGTCCTGCCTCGCCGAGGTCAAGCTGCTGCTCCAGACACATCGCCCTGGTTACGCGGTGGTGGACCTCAAGTTGGCCGCTGGCGACTCGGGCCTGGCCTGTGTGCAGGTGCTGCAGGCCCATGCAGACGACATGGTGATCGTGGTGCTGACCGGCTACGCCAGCATTGCCACCGCGGTGGAGGCGATCAAGCTGGGTGCGCGTCACTATCTGGCCAAACCCGCGAACACCGATGACATCGAGGCGGCGTTCTCCAGGGTCGAAGGGGATACCGACGTGGAGTTGACCGAGCGGACCACCTCGATCAAGACGCTGGAGTGGGAACGCATTCATGAAACGCTCGCCGAGACGGGCTTCAACATCTCCGAAACGGCGCGGCGCCTGGGCATGCACCGCCGCACCTTGGCGCGCAAGCTCGAAAAGCAGCGCGTGAAATGAAACGCGCCCGGCCGCATTCACCACATCACTGACACCATGCAAGCCTTGCTGCAGACCATCGCGACGATGGCCCTGCCCACCGACGCCCAACGCATCTTCCACGGGCGCGGCGGCATGTACCCTGGCAGCGAGCAGTGGGCGCTGGATGCCTTTCCGCCTGTCTGGGTGCTGACCAGTTTCGGCCCGGTCACGGAGGATGCCCTGGCCACCATCGGGGCTGCCTTGACGGCGCGCTGGCAGCAACTGGCACCCGATCAGCCGCTGAACTGGGTCTTCCAGTCCCGGCACGAAGGCTTGGCCGATACGCGCCTGATGGCCGGCAACGTGCCCCAGCCGCATGTCGTGAGCGAGCAAGGCGCGCGCTTTCGCGTGCACGTGCTCAAGGGGCAGAACCATGGTCTGTTTCTCGACATGGCCGAAGGGCGCCGCTGGGTGCGCGAGCACGTGGCCTCGCGCCCCGGCCTCAAGGTGCTCAACCTGTTCGCCTACACCTGTGCGTTTTCCGTGGTGGCCCTTCAGGCGGGTGCCGCTCAGGTGCTCAACCTGGACATGAGCGATGGGGCGCTGACAATCGGCAAGCAGAACCACGCACTCAATGGCGTCACCGATGGCGCGAGCTTCCTGCCGCATGACATCTTCAAGACCTGGGGCAAGATCACCCGCGTGGGGCCGTACGACCTGGTCATCGTGGACCCACCCAGCTACCAGAAGGGCAGCTTCGTGGCCACCAAGGACTACGCCCGCCTGATGCGGCGTCTGCCGGATCTGCTGAAACCCGGCGGGCATGCACTGCTGTGTCTCAACGCGCCCGAACTAGGGCCTGTTAACACTAATTGCGCCATGTTGATTTAAGCGCGATAGTGAGCGCATGGAGATCACATCAGCCCAA
>JACPOH010000197.1 GCA_016185075.1 Aquabacterium sp.
GTCGGGCACGCCACCCTTGGATCGGTTGACGAAATCCACCAGCGCGTCTTCAGAGGCCTGCACGCTGTGGAAGCGCGCCACGATTTCCTGGCCCAGCATGACCTTGGCGTCACGCGGGTTGCGGCCGGCTGCGCATTCGGCCTTGAGGCGCGCGATGTCGTCCATCGGCCGGAAGCTCAGCAAGGTGAAGTACTTCCACATCAGGTCGTCGCTGATGCTCATGAGCTTGCCGAACATCTCGTTGGGCGCTTCGCTGATGCCGATGTAGTTGTTCTTGGACTTGGACATCTTCTCGACGCCATCAAGGCCTTCGAGCAGCGGCATGGTCAGGATGCACTGGGGCTCCTGCCCATATTCGGCCTGCAGGTGGCGCCCCATCAGCAGGTTGAACTTCTGGTCGGTGCCACCCAGCTCCAGGTCGGACTTCAAGGCCACGGAGTCGTAGCCCTGCATCAGCGGGTAGAGGAACTCGTGCACGCTGATCGAGGTGCCGGCGTGGAAACGGTCGTGGAAGTCGTTGCGCTCCATCATGCGGGCCACGGTGTAGCGGCTGGCCAGCTGAATCATGCCGCGCGCCCCCAGGGCGTCGCACCATTCACTGTTGTAGCGGATCTCGGTCTTGCCGGGGTCCAGCACCAGGCTGGCCTGCTTGTAATACGTTTCGGCGTTGAGCTTGATCTGCTCGGCCGTCAGTGGCGGGCGGGTGGTATTGCGGCCAGAGGGGTCGCCAATCAGCGATGTGAAATCGCCGATCAAGAAAATCACGGTATGACCGATATCCTGCAATTGACGCAGTTTGTTGAGCACGACCGTGTGGCCCAGGTGGATGTCCGGCGCGGTCGGGTCGAGACCCAGTTTGATGCGCAAAGGGACCCCGGTGGCTTCGGACCGCGCCAGCTTCTTGATCCAGTCGCCTTCGGGCAGCAGCTCGTCCACCCCGCGCTGGGTGACCGCCAGGGCCTCGCGCACGCGGTCGGTGACAGGGTGTTCTGGCTGGGTTTGCGAGGCTTTTTCTGTATGTGACATGGGGGGCCAATGGGTGAAAATCAGCATGAGGACCACCCTATTCCGGGGGATATACTCCGGAGATTGTGGGTGCCCACGCGTGTGCCTTGTGTGCAACGCGGGCTGATTTTAGGGGCAGCTTCCGCAGGCCATCGCATCTGGACGGGATTTCGGTTTTGACAACATCTAACTTGCTCAAGGCATTGCAGTCTGGCGCGCAGTCTTTTCAAGCTGCCGCCCACCGCCACCCCCGTCGTGTCAGCGCCGCCGTGGTGGCCCTTCTGGCCGGCTCGGCCGTTGCGGCATTCGGCGTGGCACCACTGACCACCCTGCCCCAAACTGCACAGCCTCGCATTGCGCAGATTCATGAAACGGTGGTGGCACCTGAGTTGCCAGCGCAACTGTCCAGCCTGGGCACGCAAGCCCTGACGCTCTACCGCAGCGACGTCACACGTCCGGCAGACACGGTGGACAGCCTGCTGGCACGTCTGGGTGTCGACGACGTGGACACCGCCCAGTTCATCCGCAACGACCCCGTGGCCGGCACGCTCTTGCAAGGCCGCACGGGCAAGTCCGTCAAGGCCTCGGTGGAGGACGGCCAGTTGCAGCAGTTGATCGTGCGCGGCCCGGCTGACACGACCAACGATCTGGACACCCACTTCAGCCGCATCACGATCACGCGCATCAAGGCTCAAGGCAACACGCCGGCCCGCTGGGATGTCCGCAAGGAACTGGTGTTGCTGGAAACCGTGCCTCAACTGGCTTCGGGCACCATCCAGTCTTCTTTGTACGCGGCCGCTGACGACGCACACGTGCCAGATGGCGTCACCAACCAGCTGGCGGAAATCTTCGGCAACGACATCGACTTCCGCCGCGAACTGCGCAAGGGCGATGCCTTCAGCGTGCTGTACGAAGCCCACACCGCCGATGGCGAGCCCATCACCTGGGGCGGCTCGGCTGGCCGCGTGCTGGCTGCGCGCTTCATCAACCAGGACAAGCACCACGATGCGATCTGGTTCCAGGAGCCTGGCAAGAAAGGCGCCTACTACGATCTGAACGGCCGCAGCAAGACGCGCGCTTTCCTGGCTTCGCCCCTGGCCTTTTCTCGGGTGACATCCGGCTTTGCCATGCGTTTTCACCCGATCCTGCAGAAGTGGCGTGCGCACCTGGGCGTGGATTTTGGTGCCCCCACCGGCACGCCCGTGCGTACGGTGGGTGATGGCGTGGTGAGCTTTGCCGGCCAGCAAAACGGCTATGGCAACGTGGTCCAGATCCAGCACAGCGGCAACCGCACGACGGTGTACGCACACTTGAGCCGCATCGACGTCCGCATCGGGCAGCGTGTGGAGCAAGGTGCACGCATTGGTGCGGTTGGCGCCACCGGTTGGGCCACCGGGCCTCACCTGCACTTCGAATTCAAGGTCGGCGGCCACCAGGTGGACCCGATGACGATTGCGCGCGCCTCGGACAGCCAGGTGCTGTCACCGCAAGCGCTGGCACAGTTCCGTCAACGCACGGTCGACGTGGCCCAGACCATTGAGGCTGCTGGTCAATGGCAGACGGCTGGTGCGCAGTCCGGCCCTCGCTTCGAATGAGCGCATCGGCCGACGCCCTGACTCAGGGCTTGAACCTGCTCCCCTCGGCCCGCCCCAGCGGGCTTTTTTCTGATCTGTACATCGGCCTGATGTCAGGCACCTCGCTGGATGGGGTTGATGGCGTGCTGCTGCAGCGCGAACAAGATACCTGGCGGATGCTGGCGCATGCGCATCGCCCGTTCCCGCCCACGCTGCGCCAGGCGCTGCTGGACCTCAACACCCCGGGCGATGACGAACTGCACCGCAGCGCACTGGCGTCGCAAGCGTTGGCTGTGCTGTATGCCACCGTGGTGCAGGCGATCTGCTCGGCGGCCGATGTGCTGCCTGCGGAGGTACAGGCCATCGGTGCCCATGGCCAGACAGTGCGCCATCGCCCCGATCTGGGCTACACCATCCAGCTCAACAACCCGGCTCTGCTGGCAGAGATGACCGGCATTGACGTGGTGGCGGACTTCCGCAGCCGTGACGTGGCGGCCGGCGGCCAGGGTGCCCCCTTGGTGCCCGCCTTCCACCAGGCCATCTTCGGCACGGCGGACCAGACCGTTGCCGTGCTCAATGTAGGTGGCATGGCCAACCTGAGCATCCTGCGGCCGGGCCAGATCCCCCTTGGTTTTGACTGCGGCCCCGGCAACGCGCTGCTGGACATGTGGTGCCAATGGCAGACGGGGCATGCGTATGACGCCAATGGCGAATTCGGCGCCATGGGCAATGTGCTGGAAGACTGGCTGAGCGATGCGCTCCAGGAGCCCTTTTTCAGCCTGCAGCCCCCCAAAAGCACAGGGCGAGATCTGTTCAATGCCGAATGGCTGAACCGGTGGCTGGCGCCTCACGGCCTGACCGACGGCCCGCTGGCCGATGCGGAGCTCGCCCGCGATGTGCAAGCCACCTTGTGCGAGCTGACGGCACGCAGTGCCGCCATGGCCTTGCGTGAACACGCGCCGGACGCGACAGAGGTGGTGGTATGCGGAGGTGGTGCGCTCAATGGCGACCTGATGCGGCGCCTGGGCGAACAGCTGCCAGGCGTGCGCGTTGGCAGATCAGATGCCCATGGCCTGGACGTGATGCAGGTTGAAGCAGCGGCCTTTGCCTGGCTGGCCTGGAGTCATGTCAACCGGCTGGCAGGCAATGTACCTGCCGTCACAGGGGCGCGAGGGCCCCGTGTGCTGGGCGGGCTCTACCCCGCCCGCTGATGCGGCGGCAGCCCGCCGAGGTCAGACGGAGAAGCTGGAGCCGCAGCCGCAGGTGGTCTGGGCATTCGGGTTGCGAATGACGAACTGGGCGCCTTCGAGGTCATCCTTGTAGTCGATCTCGGCGCCCA
>JACPOH010000198.1 GCA_016185075.1 Aquabacterium sp.
GTTGTCGCCGCCCAGCACCGAGCCCATGAGCCCGCCTGCGCTCAGGCCGCCCAGCAGGCTGGACTCTTCCCGGCCACCGCCCAAGGGCCTTGGCGCAGCCGCAAAGATGCGAGAGGCCAGACGCGAGAACGGCAGGCTCTGCAACCAGACGTGGCCCGGGCCGGTCATCCTGGCCAGGAAGACCCCTTCGCCGCCAAACAGCGCCGTCTTGATCTTGCCCACGTACTGGATGTCGAAGTCCACCTCCGAGGTGTAGGCGACCACGCAGCCGGTGTCCACCAGCAGCGTCTCGCCGGCCTTCAACTCGCGGCGCACGACGGTGCCACCTGCGTGCACGAAGGCCATGCCGTCGCCTTCGAGCTTTTGCATGATGAAACCTTCACCGCCGAAGAAGCCGGTGCCCAGCTTGCGCTGGAAGGCGATGCCCAGCGACACCCCTCGCGCCGCACACAGGAAGGCGTCCTTCTGGCAAATCAGGGTGCCGCCCAGCTGCTTGAGGTCCATCGGCAGGATCTTGCCGGGATAAGGCGCGGCAAACGCCACGCGCCGCTTGCCACTGCCCTGGTTGGCGTAAATCGTCGTGAACAGGCTCTCCCCGGTGATCAACCGTTTGCCTGCGCCAAGCAGCTTGCCAAACAGCCCGCCTTGCTGCTGAGAGCCGTCGCCAAACACGGTGTCCATCTCGATGCCGGCTTCCATGAACATCATCGAGCCGGCTTCGCCGATGGCAGCCTCACCCGGGTCCAGCTCCACCTCGACGAATTGCATCTCGGCGCCTTTGATTTCGAAATCCACCACGTCCATCGCCATGTCTGTGTTCTCCTTTGTCAAGACCCCGGCTGTGCGGGATTCACACCCCGCGTCGCATGCGGGAGAATCCGGCACACGAAAAAAACTGCGCAGGGGTACCATGAGGGATGATTTTGTCCGACTTCCGGACAACATGTTGCGACCGAGCAGTTCCTAGCCGCAATGCCTCACTTCGAACCCCTGCACCTGCCCACACTGACACTGGTCATTGGTGTCGTGTTGTTCATGGCCGCCGCGATCATGACGCTGGTTGGGGTCACGCAACGCACCTACCGTGGCTACTGGTTCTGGACGGCCGCACAGTGGGCCAATATGGTCAGTGCACTGTGCTTGCTGCTGGTCACCGAACACCCCTGGCTGGTCCCGGTTTCCGTGATCCTGTCGCTGCAGTGGCCGCTGACCATGCTCGCCGGCATGCGGCAGTTCTACATTCGCAGCAACTTCCGCACACCGCCCCTGACCGACCTAGTCTTGCTGCTGGGTGGCTTTTCGCTCTACATCCTCATCTGGCGCCAGAACCCCCAGGATGCAGGCGCGCGCGTGGCCACGTTCAGCTTCGTGAACATCGCCTTCTACCTCTACACCGCCTGGCAGGTGCACTCCATTCGGGACTGGCGCCAGAGCCCCTACCTGAAGGCCATCCTCTTCTTCCTGATCGTGGCGGCGGGCTTCCAGATCCCGCGCCTGCTGGCCGCGCTGGGCAGCTGGGGGGTGCCTGTGGCCGACACCAATCACATCCAGCAACCCTTCGTGCTGATCGGCCTGGTGGCTGCGGTGATGTTCTCGGTCTACATGTGCCTGCTGCTGACCTACGAGCGCACCGAGCAGGACTTGCGCGAATCGCATCGGCAACTGCGCATCATGGCCGACTTCGACATGCTCACGCAGGTGCCCAACCGCCGCCACTTCAACGAGATGGCGGCCCAGACCCTGCGCCTGAGCCCCCCGGGCTCGTCAGCCTTGATGGTGTTCAACATCGACCACTTCAAGCAGGTCAATGACGAGAGCGGGCACGCGGGTGGCGACGAGGCGCTCAAGCTGGTGGCCAGCAGCGCCCGCAAGATCTTGCGCAGCCGTGATCTGGTCGGACGCCTGGGCGGCGACGAATTCGTGGCCCTGCTGCCCCACACCACGATCAACGATGCCCTGCATGTGGCCGACCGCATGGTGCGCCAGGTGGATCAAGGCCGCTCCTCGCTGCAACAGCGCCCCTTGAGCCTGAGCTTTGGCGTGGTGCAGATCCAGCCCGGCGAGACCTTGCCTGACGCCACCCACCGCGCAGACCAGGCCTTGCAGGAAGCCAAACGCCAGGGCCGCGGGCGCGCCGTGGCGGCCCAGCAGGAAGGCGAAGAAGGCGTGTTCACCACCGTGCGCACGCTGGGCATCAACGAAGCCTGACTCCCGTCGCGCCGCGGCACAGGCGACAATCCACCCCATGTCAAAGTTCGATGTCGTTGTCATTGGCGCGGGTGCCGCCGGCCTGTTCTGTGCCGGGGTGGCGGGCCAACGAGGCCTGAGCGTCCTGTTGTTGGATCACGCCAGCAAAGTCGCAGAAAAAATCCGCATTTCGGGTGGCGGTCGCTGCAACTTCACCAACCGTGACGTCACGCCGGCCAACTTCCTGAGCGAAAACCCCCATTTCTGCCGCTCGGCGTTGGCGGGCTTCACGCCGCAACACTTCCTGAGCCTCATCGAGCGGCATGGCATCGCCTGGCACGAAAAGCACAAGGGCCAGCTGTTCTGCGACCACAGCGCGAACGACATCATCCAGATGTTGCTCAAGGAATGCGATGCAGGTGGTGTGGTGAGAAAGCAGCCATGCGCCGTTCGGGCTGTCCGGCCCACAGGCGAGCAAAGCGGCCCGCGCGCGCGGTTCGAGCTGGACACCGACTCGGGCCTGATCGAAGCCCACCAGCTGGTGATTGCCACAGGCGGCCTGTCCATCCCCAAAATCGGCGCCACGGACTTCGGGCAACAGCTTGCCGCCCAATTGGGCCACCGCATCGTGCCGCTGCGCCCCGCGCTCGTCCCCCTGACCTTTTCTGCGGCCCAGTGGGCCCCCTTCGTGTCACTGGCCGGTGTTTCGCTGGAGGTAGAGATCAGCACGCCCGTGGTGACACCGGAGGGTGGCAAACGCAAGAAAGCCGCGTCGACCACGTTCCTGGAAGACCTGCTGTTCACGCAGGCTCGCGCAAACAGCTGTCCACGCAATGGGGCCTTGTCCTGGGTGAGGCCGTGCCTCAGCGGCTTGCGCAAACCTGGCTGACGCAGCAAGCCTTGTCCCACCCTGCCCTGAAGCCAGATGCGGCCCTGGCCGAGCTCAAGGACAAGGATCTGGACGCCCTCGGCCAGGCAGCAAACGCCTGGTCCATCACGCCAGACGGCACAGAAGGCTACGCCAAGGCGGAGGTCACGGCCGGTGGCGTGGACACCCGGGATCTCAGCTCGCAGACCATGGAGAGCAAGCTGGTGCCCGGTCTGCACTTCATCGGTGAGGTGGTGGACGTGACCGGGTGGCTGGGTGGCTATAACTTTCAATGGGCCTGGGCCAGCGCCATGGCCTGCGCCCGCGCGCTCACACCTGCCTCTACGGCGGGCGCGAGTGCATAACAGGATTAAGATGCCGCCCTATGAGCAGCACGCACTTCGGTTTTCAGCAGGTTGACGAGTCCCAGAAGGCACAACGCGTACGCGGTGTGTTCGACTCGGTCGCCGGCAAGTACGACATCATGAACGACCTGATGTCGATGGGTTTGCATCGCCTGTGGAAGGCCTACACCGTCGCCGCCAGCGGCGTGCGCGAAGGCCACAAGGTGCTCGACATCGCAGGCGGCACGGGCGACCTGTCCGAGGCCTTTGCCAAGCGCGTGGGCGCCACTGGCATGGTGGTGCACACCGACATCAACGAAGCCATGCTGGCCACCGGCCGCGACCGCCTGCTCAACGCCGGCATCGCCCTGCCCACCACGCTGTGCGACGCCGAAAAACTGCCCTTCCCCACCGGCACCTTCGACATCGTCACCGTGGCCTTCGGCCTGCGCAACATGACGCACAAGGATCTGGCCCTCAAGGAAATGTGCCGCGTGCTCAAGCCGGGCGGCCGCCTGCTGGTGCTCGAGTTCTCCAAGGTCGCCAAGCCACTGGAAAAGGCGTACGACTGGTACTCGTTCAAGATCCTGCCCAAGCTGGGCCAGTTCATCGCGGGCGATGCCGCGAGCTACCAGTACCTGGCCGAATCCATCCGCATGCACCCCGATCAGGCCACGCTCAAGGGCATGATGAAGGAAGCCGGATTCGGCCATGTGGACGTGCACAACATGACCGGCGGCGTCGTGGCCATGCACATGGGCATCAAGTGCTGATGCCAGCTGCGGGCCTCTACCCTGATCGGCTCTGATCAGGACTGGCCCAGCAGATCGCCCTTGAGGCTGCGGTCCGAGGGCTTCTCGCCCAACCAGATCTTCAGCAAGGCGCGATAGAAATCCTCGCCGGCAATATCTCGGCCCAGGGGCTTGCCACCCATGGTCACCCGGGTGCCGATGCCGGGCAGGTAATCCAGCTGAATCTGTGCGCCCTTGCTGGCCTCACCTGCACTACGCATGGCCGCTTCGAGCGCATCCAGGCGCGGTTGCAGGCCCTGTCGGTCCGCCGCACTCACGTTGTCATTGATGCCCTGCATCAGCGCCTCGGTCAACTTCTCGGCCGACACATCGCGCAACATCACGATGCGGATGCTTTTGGGGCCGGGCTGGTTGAGGATGGCCGCTGGCGTGGTGTCCTTGCGCGGCAGATACAGGCCCACCGCGTACACCTTGATGATCATCTTGACGCGCACACCGGCCCCATTGAGCACCAGGGGCTGGTTGCCCAGCGTCGTCTGGTCATCAAAATGCACACCGGCCACATCACGAGCGGCGAGGCAAGGCGTCGCCATGGTGGCGGCCATCATGAAAGCCAGAGAGGCGGCAATCGACTGGAGTCTGTTCATCACAAGCTGGGGCTGCAACATCGCCTGGTCGAACTGAGAAAAACCCGCCCCCGCCGTCCGACATATCGAGGGATGGATGCGCTGACTGCGACAAGATCAACACAACACACGGAATGTTACATTAACTCTGCAAGATCGGGCCAGTATGATTGGCAGTCGTACCGTTATCCGACTATCGATGTCTGCCCTTCCCGCCAAAAATTCACGCCCCCGCCCCGCCGCTCGCGTGCCGGCAGATGGCAGCGAGATGACCGTTGAGGCGCTCTCTGCGCGAACCGGGGT
>JACPOH010000302.1 GCA_016185075.1 Aquabacterium sp.
GGCTTGATCTGGTCAAACAGGGGCAGGCCGGTGGTGTCAAGCAGGGGATTGGTGCTCATGGTTTCCTGATGTGCGGGTGGATTGGGAGCTCAGGCGCGGGCGGCAGCCTCGCGTTCCGCGGCCTCCATGGTGTTGACCAGCAACATGGTAATCGTCATCGGGCCCACACCGCCGGGCACAGGGGTAATCCAGCCCGCCACTTCCTTGACGCCGGCAAAGTCCACGTCGCCGCAGAGCTTGCCTTCGTCGTCACGGTTCATGCCCACGTCGATCACCACGGCACCGGGCTTGACCATGTCGGCCGTCAGCACATTGCGCTTGCCCACGGCGGCCACGACGATGTCGGCCTGACGGGTCATGGCGCCCAGATCGGCGGTGCCGCTGTGGGTGATGGTGACCGTGGCGTTGGCCGCCAGCAGCATCATGGCCATGGGCTTGCCGACGATGTTGGAGCGGCCGATCACCACGGCGTGCTTGCCGCGCAGGTCCTTCATGCCGATGGATTCGAGCATCTTCATGCAACCGTAGGGCGTGCAGGCCTTGAAGCCTTGCTCACCCACCATCAGGGCGCCGGCGCTGGCGACGTGGAAGCCGTCCACATCCTTGGCGGGCGAGATGGCCTCGATGACCTTGTGGTCGTCGATGTGCTTGGGCAGGGGCAACTGCACCAGGATGCCGTGGATGGACGGGTCGTTGTTGAGCGCCTCGACACGGGCCAGCAGTTCGGCTTCGGTCATGGTGGCGTCGTACTTCTCCAGCACGGAGTTCAAACCGGCATCCTCGCAGGCCTTGACTTTGTTGCGCACATACACCTGGCTGGCAGGGTTGTCGCCCACCAGGATCACGGCCAGACCCGGCTTGGTCCCTTGGGCGGTGAGTTTGGCGGCGCGAGCGGCGACTTCACCGCGCAGTTGTTTGGACAGGGCGTTGCCGTCGATGATTTGGGCTGTCATGGGCTGCTCCGGGGGGAAAGCTGGAAAGGCAAAAAAATCAATAGAAAAAGGCCGCCACGGTGGGGTGAGGCGGCCTTCTGGAGGTCCGGCGGACGATTCGGTGCGAGCGGCCGGGGCCACCCGCCGCGCGTCACTTGGTCGGTGCAGCGCCCGGTGCGTTGGCA
>JACPOH010000143.1 GCA_016185075.1 Aquabacterium sp.
ATCTCGGCGCGCACGGCCACCCGGCCCGAGCGAATGTCGGCCTGGAGGAACGGCGCCAGCCGTGGCTGGGCGGCGGGGATCGGGGTGGGTGGCACGGGAGGGGCCAGGCGCAGACTCTGGATGGCGCCGAACACCGGGTCGGAGTGGCCGCTCAAGGCAAAGCTCAGGCCCAGGTAGAGGGCCAGCAGCAGCAGGGCGCTCACGGCGCCGGTGACCCACAGGGGCAGCCACGACAGCATCAGGCGGCGGGCTTGCGGTGCACCTTGCCAGTTCTGCGCCAGCGGCTGGGCGTAGTCGCCGCGGGCCTGCTTGAGCAACTGGGCCAGGCGGTCACGCACGGTATCGAGCTGGGTCTTGCCGCCTTCGATCACGCGGTAGCGGCCTTCAAAGCCCATGGTGATCACGGCGTAGATGAGTTCGAGCAGGTCACGGTTGGCGGGCACGTCTTCGGCCAGCTTGGCCATCAGCTGGAAGACCTTCTCGCCGCCATAAGCTTCGTTGTGGAAGGTGACCAGCAGGTTGTGGCGCGCCCATTGGCCCGAGCCGCCCCACGGGGTGGAGGCCGCGGCCTCGTCCAGCAAGGTGCACAGGATGTAACGGGCCGCCAGCACGCGTTCGCTGGCGATGCCGGCGGCACGGGCCTTGGCTTCGAAGTCACGCAGGCCGGCGGCCATGGACTCCTTCAGCGCGGCCGGGTCGGCCAGGTGGGTGGTCGAGCGGATCTGCGGCACCAGCGCCAGCAGGGGGTTGGCCAGGGCGACCAGCGGGTTCAGGCCCGTGTCGGGCGCGGCCAGGTCGGCGGCCACATCGGCGCCGCGGGCCAGGTTGTCAAAGGGCGCGGGCGAGCCGGCTGGCCGCTGGCCGGGCGTGGGCATCACGAAGGTGCGCCCGGTGTCGATCGAGGCAAAGGGGTCGATCGGTGGCTGGTTGGGGGGCTGGGTCATGCCGGTCTTTCAATGGCGCAGGGTCAGCGGCTTCTCAGTGCGTGTCGACGGCTTGTCAGCGACGGATGGCCCACAAGGCCATCTCCAGGCCCGGGAAGTCGCCGGCCACGTGCAGGGCCAGGTTGCCGCTGGCTTCGAACTTCTGCCACAGCTCGCCGCCGCGCTCCAGTTCGAAGTAGAAGAAGCCGGCATGGAAGGGCAGCTGGCGCGGCGCCACAGGCAGCGCACGCAGCGTGATGCCGGCTAGGTTGAAGTTGACGAGCTCCTTGATGCTCTCCACCGGGCCGACCTTGGTCTGCGCCGGGAAGCGCGTGCGCAGCTGCTCGCCGGGGATCTGGGCGTTGACGGCCAGCACGAAGGTGGCGGTTCGCACCATCTCCAGGTCGGGCACGACGGCGGTGCGCACACCGAACTTGCGGTCCACCAGCTCGATCTGCACGGCGTTGTCTTCTTCGACGGCCGAGAGCATGTCGCGGATGGCCTCGAACACGGGCGTGAAGCAGCCGCGCAGGTCATCGTGCTTGTAGAGCGGGAAGTCGGGCGAGCGGCGCGCGGCCGTGTGGAAGGTCGACAGCTCGCCAGCCAGTTGCAGGCAGACATGGAAGAGGTCCTGCGGGTGCACATTGGGCGCGCTGGCGAACTGGCGCAACAGCGGCTCCTGGCGGTTGAGCAGTTGCAGGCGCAGGAATTGCGCCACCTCGGACACACCATGCCCCAGCTGGCCCATCTTCGCCGCCAGGGCATGCGAACGCTGGCGAACCAGGCCGTGCAGCAGCGTCAGGCTGGATGAAAGCTGCCCGCTGGCATCACACACCACCTGGGGCGGGATGTAGCCACGGTCCAGCAGCACCGCGTTGTCGCTGCGGCGCTCGGCCACCAAGGCGCAACCCAGCACGGTGTAGGCGTCGGTCAACTCCTTGGCGCGCAGCAGGCGCAGGCGCAGGCGGCCGGTCTGGATCTCTTCGGGCTCGGCCGTGGCATCGGTGTTGTCGCGCACGCCTTCGATCAGGGCTTCGAAGCGGGCCAGCTCATCGCCCGTGCCGGCATCGCCACCGAAATCTGCCTCATTGAGGCCTTCTCGCTGCACGGGCAGGGCCAGGTAGACGACCTCGTTCTTCAGGTCAACGGGGATGTCCAGCGGCGCGGGGGCCGGGTCCAGTTGCGGGATGGCGAAGGGCGTGCCATCCGGCCAGATGCCGCTGGCGCGTGCGATGCCGAGGCGGCCCAGGGCCAGCAGGCTGTCGTCGAGTTGCAGCTCGGTGAAGCCCCAGGCGAAGGGCGACAGGGCACGCACCCGGCTGTCGATCAGGCGCTCGGTGTAGCGGGCCTCCTGCTGGAAATGGTGCGGCTGCAGGAACATGCCCTGCGACCAGACGACTTTGTTGCGCCAGCTCATGTGTGTGCCTTGTATTGCTTGAAGGGCTTTGCTCGGGGCTTCACCTGGGATTCATTTCGGCGGGGCGGGCAGGATGGCCACGGTCAGCGGCTCGATCTTGATCACCCAGCGGTTGGTCTTGTTGGGCTCCACCGCCGCGATGGCGCGCGAGCGGGATTTCTCCAGATCGCGAAAGCCCACCAGCACCGCCAGGAACCTGGTATCGGGCTGCGTGGTGCGGTTGACATCCTTGGTCTCGCCGGGCTTGAGCACGAACTCGTCGCGCACCACCAGGTCACTGCCCAGCACGTCCTTGTCGCGCTCGTACAGCGAGATGAAGTCCGCCGAATCGAACTGTGCGCGGCTCTTGAGCTCGTACACGCGCACGACCACGGGCGAGGGGCGCTTGCGGGCGTCCGGGTTGGCCTGCGGCGAGGCCACCACCTTGGCCTCGACCATGGTGGGGGCGGGCTTCATGAAGGGGATGGGGACATCGGCGCAACCCGCCAGCATCACGCCGATCAAGGCAGCAGACAAGCAGCGAGGGAGCGAGGGCAGATGAAAGCGCATGCCAGACGAGGGGTAGATGACCATGAGGATGAGTAACGGTCGAGAATACTGGCCCCCCCGTGCGCGACGCGGTGACTTAGGTAACAAGCCGAGCGTTTTGACCAAGGTCAGTTGCCGCGGCATGCCCGCGGTTTCAAGATGCGGTGCATGTGGCGCCATCCGTTTGACCTCATCCCCTCCGTGACCCGGCCTGGTGCGTGGTCGGCGGCCCTGTTGCTGCTGGCCCTGGCTGGTTGTGCCAGTGGTCCGGCCAAGGTGGATCAGGCCGGCGCGGGGCAGGCTGAAGCCGCCCGAGGTGAGGCGACTGACAGCCAGGCGGAGGCCTCTTCAGGTCTGACGAGGCCGCAAGCCCAGGGCCTGGCGACCAAACACGCCCTGTTCAAGGTCAGCTCCTTTGATAGCCTGCCCGGCTGGCAGCAGGACAACCTGGGCGAGGCCTGGGCCGCCTTCAAGGAGTCGTGCAAGGCCCTGGAGCGCAAGCCCAGCTGGAAGCCCTTGTGTGCCCAGGTCAAGTCCATCAAGGACCCCAAGGCCGGCCGCGCGTTCATGGAGCGCGAGTTCGCCTTGCTGACCGTGCAGAACACCGACCGCACCCGCGAAGGTGACATCACCGGCTACTACGAGCCCTTGCTGCAAGGCCGTGCCCAGCGTGACGCGCAGTTCAATGTGCCTGTTTACGGGGTGCCCAACGACCTGTACTTCCTGGACTGGAAGACCGTGCCCGCCAGCCAGCGCAAGGGCGTGGCCTATGTGCGCGCCAACGGCCGCCTGCTGACACCCACCCAGGCGGGCCAGCCCGGTGCCATCGCCGTGGACCTGCGTGCCTTCACGCTCGACACCCTGGACCGACGCCTGCGTGTGCGCCTGCAAGGCTCGGAGGGCCTGCCGTACTACACCCGTGCCGACATCAGCCGCAGCGCCGCGCTGGACGCGCCCGTGCTGGCCTGGGTGGACGACCCCATCGCCCTGTACGCCATGCAGATCCAGGGCGCGGGCCGCATCCGCATGGCCGACGGCAGCATCCTGCGTCTGGCTTATGCCGATCAGAACGGGCATCCTTTCAAGCCCATGCAGCTTTCGGCCTCGGGCAATGAGCGTGTGCAGACCCGCGGCGCGCGCGGCGAAGCCTCCCCTGACATCGCCGACGAGGTCGAGCATTTCGATCTGGCCGATGTGGCGGATGCGGGCGGCTCGCCTGACACCGCCACGTCCGCGCCCGATGAGCCTTTGACCCGCGGTGCCCGCAAGGCCGCGCCTGCCGCACAGGATGCCGCTGTGAACGACGCAGTGGATGCGCTGTTGCCGCCACCTGGCGCGCAGAAAGCCACGCCCAAACCGGTGGCCCGGCCCAAGGCCCTGGGTGTACCGGCTGCAGCGACCTCTGCCGATCCAGGCCGACCCGCAGGTGGTTCCCAGCAGGTGGTCGATGACCTGCTGACCCAGGCCCAAAGCCAGACACAGGGCAGCAAGGCCCGCGCGCCCAAGGCGAACAGGGCCAGCCCGGCCACGCCCCAGGTCTTGTCCAGCATGCCCACCATCCCGGCGGGCAAGCCCGTCGCCAGCCAGCTCGTCCAGCAGCGCAGCCGTGCGCTGGAGGCCGACCCCAGCTATGTCTTCTTCCGCACCGCACCTGATCAGTCCGCGCAGGCCGGCCCGGTGGGCGCCTTGGGGGTGCCGCTCACAGCCGGCCGCTCTCTGGCGGTCGACCCCCGCGTGCTGCCCCTGGGCTACCCCGTGTTCCTGGATGCCGCCGGCGGTGACCGGCGCCAGCCCCAGATGCAGCGCCTGATGTTCGCGCAGGACACGGGTGGCGCCATCCGCGGGGCTGTGCGCGCCGACTACTTCTGGGGCTTTGGGGCCGATGCGGGTAAACAGGCCCGGCGCACGAAGCACAAAGGGCGCATGTGGGTTCTGGTGCCTCACGCCGAGGTGGACGCACTCTTGTCGAGCAAGCTCGTCACCCGCGGCAGCCGGCCCACGGACGAGCAGCGTGAATGCCTCATCGACGACGAGGCCTTCTGCGACAGCGCTGACCCAGGCGACGCCAACAGCCCCCGCTGAAACGCTGGCGACAGCCTCAAGTCGCCATTTCGCCTGCCGATAAAACCCGATATCGCCATTTCGGGCCGCGGCCGCACGTTCCAGTGAAGTACATCCAGGATCTCGTCAAGACCTTGCAGGGGGGCACCAACACGAACGGTGTCTTCCTGGGCTTGCTGACGCTGGTCACGGTCATCGCGGCCGTGGCGCACCTGATCTTCATCTTCCTGTTCGACTCGGCCGGCGTGGCCTGGATGGCGCGCGCCAATGTGGCCAGCGTGCTGGTGTACGCCCTGTCTGCCATGCTGATCCAGAACGGCCGGCACATGCTGGCCATGGCCTTGATCGTCGGCGAGATCCTGCTCCACGGCATCCTGGCTGTGGTGGTGATCGGCTGGGAGAGCGGGTTCCACTACTACATCATCCTCATCATCCCGGTGGCCATCCTGAGCAACTTCCACCAGACCTGGTTCAAAGCGGTGGTGGTCACGGCCATCGGCGTGCTCTACATGGTGCTGGATTTCATCTTTCGCCAGGCCACGCCCCTGGATGCCGTGCCCGAAACCATGTTGCAGGGGCTGCACTACTTCAACCAGGCCAGCACCCTGGTCATCCTGGCGATGCTGGCCACGGCCTACTACCGTCTGGTGGCCAATGCGGAGGCCCGACTGCGCCACCAGGCCTGCACCGACCCCTTGACCCAACTGCAGAACCGGCGCTTTGCCATGGAGGTGGCCCAGCACGAGGCCGCCGTGTTCGAGCGTGGCGGCCGCCCGCTGGCGCTGGTGCTGGGTGACGTCGACCACTTCAAGCGCATCAACGATGTCCACGGACACGAGACGGGCGACACCGCGCTCAAGGCAGTGGCCCAGGCCTTGCGCGAGGGCGTTCGAGAGATCGACCACGTGGCCCGCTGGGGCGGCGAAGAATTCCTGATGCTGCTGCCATCGACCGACGAGGCCGAGGCGCTGGCCGTATCCGAGCGCCTGCGCCAGGCGATCGAACAGATCGACCTGGTTCATCAACACCAGTTGGTGCCCATCAGCATCACGCTGGGCGTGAGCCTGCTGGCCAAGGGCGAGACCATCGAACAGGCACTGGCGCGCGCCGACCAAGCCCTCTACAAAGGCAAAACAGCCGGTCGCAACCGGGTCATTTTGGCTGGACACGGGTCCTGAAGGATTTATACTTCGCATGCTTTCGAGGAGCGTTGCAAGGGCCCCCTGTTGATCAGGCGTGGTCCCCAGGCTCGAAAGACCCGTGAAACTTCACGAGCAGGCAACCGCGCTCACCCGCATGTGTCCCGCTGGGTGAGTTGTATCTTTCACGTCCCCCCACGGTAGCGCACGGCGGCTTCTGAACCCTTAGGAGCTCTCCATGACCGCTGTTACCAACAAGCTGATTACCGAACACAAAGGCGTCGAGTGCGTCGTCGCCGACATGTCGCTGGCCGCCTGGGGCCGCCGCGAAATCAAGATCGCTGAAAGCGAAATGCCCGCGCTGATGGCCATCCGTGCCGAATACGCACCCAAGCAGATCCTCAAGGGTGCGCGCATCACCGGCTCGCTGCACATGACCATCCAGACTGCCGTGCTGGTCGAAACCCTGCAAGCTCTGGGCGCGCAAGTGCGTTGGGCCTCGTGCAACATCTTCTCGACGCAAGACCACGCCGCCGCCGCCCTGGTGGAAGCCGGCACCCCCGTGTTCGCCTACAAGGGCGAATCGCTGGAAGACTACTGGGACTACACCCACCGCATCTTCGAATTCGGCGCCAAGGGCACGGAAGGCGAAGGCCCCAACATGATCCTGGACGACGGTGGTGACGCCACCTTGCTGATGCACCTGGGCAAGCGCGCCGAGAAGGACATCAGCGTTCTGGCCAACCCCACCAGCGAAGAAGAGCGCATCCTCTACGCCTCGATCAAGGCCAAGCTGGCTGTGGACAGCACCTGGTACAGCCGCAAGGCCGCCCAGATCATCGGCGTGACCGAAGAAACCACGACCGGCGTGCACCGCCTCAACGAGATGAGCGCCAAGGGCAGCCTGCTGTTCCGCGCCATCAACGTGAACGACTCGGTGACCAAGTCCAAGTTCGACAACCTGTATGGGTGCCGCGAATCGCTGGTTGACGGCATCAAGCGCGCCACCGACGTGATGGTGGCCGGCAAGATCGCCGTGGTGGCCGGTTATGGCGACGTGGGCAAGGGCTCGGCCCAGGCCCTGCGTGCCCTGTCGGCCCAGGTGTGGGTGACCGAGATCGACCCGATCAACGCCCTGCAAGCGGCGATGGAAGGCTTCCGCGTGGTGACCATGGACTACGCCGCCGACAAGGCTGACATCTTTGTCACCGCCACCGGCAACAAGAGCGTGATCACCTACAAGCATATGGAGGCGATGAAGAACAACGCCATCGTGTGCAACATCGGCCACTTCGACAACGAAATCGACGTGGCACAGCTGGAAACCGACTGCCAGTGGGAAGAGATCAAGCCGCAGGTTGACCACGTCATCTTCAAGGACGGCAAGCGCATCATCCTGCTGGCCAAGGGCCGTCTGGTGAACCTGGGTTGCGGCACCGGCCACCCCAGCTATGTGATGTCGTCGAGCTTCGCCAACCAGACCATCGCCCAGATCGAGCTGTTCGCCCACAGCGACGCTTACGACATCGGCAAGGTGTATGTGTTGCCCAAGCACTTGGACGAAAAGGTGGCCCGCCTGCAGTTGACCACGCTCAACGCCCAGCTGACCGAGCTGACCGACGAGCAGGCGGCGTACATTGGCGTGAACAAGAACGGGCCTTACAAGCCTGACACGTACCGGTATTGATCCCCCCCTACCGCCTTCGGCGGCGTGCAGCCCGCGCCACTCCGGAGACGGGGTGGCACCGCTGGCGGACCGGCCAAGCCGGATCCGCGGCGGTTGCTTGATCGGTCGTGCGCCTGTCGGCGGCACTTCTTGTGCTGCGCGAGGGGTGGCGCTTTGATTTTTGTCTCATGAACATCCTCCTGTCCCGCGCTGATCAGCTGATTCTGGAAAAAGGCCTGGCGCCCACGCGTTCGGCCGCCCAGCGCTTGATCGAGCAAGGTGCCGTGCAGTGGAGCGGGCCCAAGGGCTGGACGACGGTCCGCAAGGCCGGCGAAACGCTGCCCATCGATTGCGAGTTCCAGATCCTGGACGACGCGGAAACCCGCTGGGTGTCGCGCGCCGGCCTGAAGCTGGAAGGCGCGCTGGCGCACTGCAAGGCCAAGAAGCCGCAGGTGGCGGTCAAGTCCAAGGTTTGCCTGGATGTCGGCCAGAGCACCGGTGGCTTCACCCAGGTGCTGCTGTCGCAGGGCGCCAGGAAGGTGGTCGGTGTGGACGTGGGGCATGCCCAGGTGCATGCCAGCATCCGCGAGCACCCGCAGGTGGTGGTCATCGAAGGCGTCAATGCGCGCCACCTCGGTGAAGACGATCTGGGCGAGGATCTGCCGCGCACGAAGACCAAGAATGGTTTTGACCTCATTGTGGGCGACCTGTCCTTCATCTCGCTAACCCTGGTGCTGCCGGCCCTGGTGCCGCTGCTGGACGACAAGGGCGAGCTGCTCATGCTGGTCAAACCCCAGTTCGAACTGCAACCCGGCCAGGCCTGGCCGTGCGCGACTACTTCGACAGCCCCATCGCGGGTGGCGATGGCAACCGTGAATTCTTCGTGCGTGCGCACAAGAAGATGTAAGTAAACACTCACTTTTGCGCGGCAGCCCATGGCGAGCCGGCATGGAAAGCGACTATGACGACCTCTCAGCGTCTGCCCATCAGCCTGGAGTTCTTCCCGCCCAAGACCCCTGAGGGCGTGGACAAGCTGGCCGCCGTGCGCCAGCAGCTCTACCCGCTCAAGCCCGAGTACTGCTCGGTGACCTACGGCGCAGGCGGCTCCACCCAGGACGGCACCATCCAGACCGTGCGCGCCATCCTGAGCGAAGGGTGTGACGCCGCCCCGATTTCTCGTGCATCGGTGCCAGCAAGGCCTCGGTGCGCGAGCAGCTGGCGCAGTTCAAGGCCGACGGCATCAAGCGCATCGTGGCGCTCAGGGGCGACCTGCCCAGCGGTTATGGCGGCTTCGGCGAGTTCCGCTACGCCAGCGAGCTGGTGGCCTTCATCCGGGACGAAACCGGTTCGCACTTCCACATCGAAGTGGGCGCCTACCCCGAGATGCACCCGCAGGCGCGCAACCCGCAGGCTGACCTGCAGGCCTACGTCACCAAAGTCAAGGCCGGTGCCGACGTGGCGCTCACCCAGTATTTCTTCAACGCCGACGCCTACTTCCGTTTCGTGGACGAGGCCACCGCAGCCGGCGCCACCATCCCGGTGATCCCCGGCATCATGCCCATCACCAATTCGACCCAGCTCATGCGTTTCTCTGACGCCTGCGGCGCCGAGATCCCGCGCTGGATCCGCACCCGCCTGGAAGGCTTCGGGGACGACAAGGCCTCGATCCAGGCCTTTGGTCTGGACGTGGTGACCGCCTTGTGCGAGCAGCTGCGTGCGGCGGGTGTGCCCGGCCTGCACTTCTACACGATGAACCAGTCGGCCACCGTGCTGGCCATCTGCCAGCGCCTGGGCGTTTAGACAGCAGGCCTTGTCAGATGCGTTGCGCAAACGCATCGCGTTCGTCTGATCTGGCGCAAATCCCCAAGGGTTTGACCCAGGTGGCCAGCGTCGAGGCCCCGCCGAGTTGATGCAGCACAAATTTGCAGCGGTTTGACCTTGTTGCAATGGATGGCATGGGGCGCGCCAACGCGCAGCCCCTGCCACCTACTCACAAGAAGGACCACTCATGAACGCCACTTCTCTTCGCACCCGCCTGATCGCCGCTGCTGCGCTGGCTTGCGCTGCTGCTGCACCCGCCTACGCTGGCGACTTCATGGTGCGCGGCCGCGTGCTGCAACTGGACCCCGCCAACCAGAACACCGCTGACGCCGTGATCACCACGGACTCCGTGTCGGTCAACACCAAGTACATCTGGGAAATCGACGCTTCCTACTTCGTCACCCAGAACGTCGCGCTGGAGCTGATCGCCACCACGCCTCAGAAGCAGACGGTGACCTCGTCGCAGCTGGGCAAGCTGGGTACCCTGCGTCACCTGCCTCCCACGCTGACCGCCCAGTACCACTTCGCGCCGACCAACCCGGTCGCTCGTCCCTACGTCGGCTTTGGTGTGAACTACACGCACTTCTCTGCCGTCAACCTGGGTGGTCTGGACATTGACCGTCACAGCTGGGGTACCGCTGTCCAGCTTGGCGCCGACTTCCCTATTACCGACAAGGTGTCCCTCAACGTCGACTTCAAGAAGATCGACATCCGCACCCGCGTCTACAGCGGCACCACGCAACTGGGCACCGTCAAGGTTGACCCCGTGCTGTTCGGCATCGGCATTGGTTACCGCTTCTGATCGGTCACCGATCGGGCAAAGGGAAAAGGGGCTTCGGCCCCTTTTTTCTTGCCTGCTGATGTCTGGAGGCGCTGGACCTTGCGCTGTGCAGGCTCCCGAGCAGGCAAGAAAAAAGGCTCCCCGCAGGGAGCCTTTTGCCAGTTGGCGTTGAGCCGATCAGGCGGCCATCTTGCGGCGGGCCGTGAAGACGATGCCGACCAGGCCCAGGCCCATCAGGGCGTAGGTGGAGGGCTCTGGCACGACGCCCACGTTCACCGACTTCACCATGGTGGCCACGAAGGCCATGGCGGCGGGGTCCACACCGTTGTCGGTCAGGAAAGTGTTGAACGCGTCGGACAGCACGAAGTCGCTGGCGGCCAGGCCCAGACGACGAGCGGTCGTCGACGATGTCACGCTGGTCAGTTCCTGTGCGCCGATGACGTCGTTGCCGACCACGGTGCCACCGATGTTGCCGAACACCGTCTTGGCGGTCAGCAGGGACTGGTTGGTCAGGTTGAGCAGCAGGCCGGCGCTGATGTCGCCGAACAGGCTGTTGGTGGCCACGTCATACGTGAAGTTGGTCAGCTTGACGGTGGTCAGGCCCTTCTTGATGGCCATGCCCGAGGTGTCGCTGAAGTCGATCGTGACGGGGCCAGGGCTGGTGGCCAGGTTCACGGCCTGCACAGGGTCCGTCAAGACACCGCCACTGTAGGTGGCAGCGCCCACAGCGCTCACGGTGTAGCCGTTCGCGCTCAGGTAGCTGGTGTCCAGCGTGACTTTGGCCGAGGTGGCGATGATGGGCTGGGTGGCGGCAGAGGCAGCGGTGGCTGCGACGGCCAGCAACGCCATACTGAACTGCTTGAAAAACGTCATGTTCACGTCCTTGTTTCGGTTGATAAGGGGCGCTGCTGTTGTCGCCCTCTGTAAGAGGCCCTGATGGACCATGGACGTGATCTTGACCGTTGTTTCGCGATTAACGCATAGGGTTCCTGCGAACTCCCCCCGAAACTGGGGGGCGTTAAGCGCTCCAGCTGTTGCTTTCTGTAAGGACGGCCATGAGCGGGATGTCGTGTGCCTGGGGTTGCAGGTCAGCCTGTGTCAGCTTGCCTGACTCCCAGGCCACGCCCAGCGCGGTCACCTCGGGGTGCGCGGCCATGAAGCGGTCGAAGTAGCCGCCACCGTAGCCCAGGCGCCAGCCTTCCTCGGTGAAACCGACGCAGGGCACCAGCACCACATCGGGCACGACGGGCGCGCCGTCCGGGCAGGGGATGCCATGGTCATCCTGAGTGGCGGGGGGCTGGCCATTCCACAGGCGGAAATGCATTTGCGCGGGGCTTTTTTGCGCGAAGGGCAGGGCAAGGCGGCAAGAGAACGCCCGCTGCGCGGCCGTGGCCACGTCCATTGGGTTAAATTCACCCTGCATAGGCCAGTACAAACCCAGGCAGTCCGGTTCCAGTTCGCTCAGGACGGCCATGACCCGTTCGTGCAGCGCGGCCTGCGCTTGTTGAGCTTGCGGCGTGGTGCGCCATGCCTTGCGGGCATCCAGCAGGTGCCGGCGCCAGTCCGCTCGCGAGCGAGGAGGGTTGTTCGTGGTCATAACAAAAGGTTACTCAATTGCGAATCACGTACAAGTATGCGTCCTGGGGCGCGACCGCCTTGTCGGCCTGGGTGCTGGGGGTGGGGATGACGCTGTCGCCTGCGTCGCATGCGGCCCCCGAAGACAGCACCGTGCAGGAGGCCAGGGAGGCGCTGCGCGTGCGCGACAAGGGGCGCCTGCTGGCTGCCAGAGACGCCCTGGTGGCCGCGCAGCACCCGCTGGCGCCCTGGGCTGGCTATTGGTATTTCCAGCTGCGCCTGATGGAAGCCGGGCCCACCGAGGTCGACGAATTTCTGGCGCGCTGGCCCGACAGCTATGTGGCTGACCGGGCTCGCAACGACTGGTTGCTGGAGCTGGGGCACCGCCGGGACTGGCGCACCTTCCTGCGCATCCAGCCGGCTTTTCGCATGAACGATGACCGAGAGGTCAGCTGCCTGGGTGTGCTGGCGCGTCAGCAGACGAACACGCCCATGGAGGCCCCGGGTGACTGGCGTGAGCAGGCCAGGCAGTTCTGGTGGAATCAGAAGGATGCCGATTTCGGTTGCGACGCCATGGCGCAGGCCCTCTTGAGCAGCCGCGTGCTGGAGCCGGCCGATGTGTGGCGCAAATTGCGGCTGGCGATTGAAGCGGACAAGCCCCGCGCGGTGCAGCAAAGTGCCAAGTTGCTGGGGGATGCCGTGGCGCAGGCCGTGGCCAGGCTGATGGGCCAGCCCCAGGCCTTGCTGATGCCGGCGGCCCGCACCGCGGCCCTGGGAGGTGGCGGGGACGACCGCCGCCATGCGCCCGGCTCGTCCATCGGGCCCGATTCGCGTGGCAAGCACAAGGGCAAGGCGAAACGCAAAGGCAAGGCCAAGCCGGACCTGACGCCGATGCCGCTGGCCGTCCCGCCCGAAGCCGAAGGGCCCTTGACGCTGCTGGCCTTCATCCGTTGGGCCGGCGTGGACCCGGTGGCCGCCGCGGCCACCATTGAAGAGCCCGCCAACCGCAGCCGCTGGCGCTGGAACGCCGAAGAAACCGCCTGGGCCTGGGCGCAGTTGGGCCGGGCTGCAGCCTGGCGCCTCTCACCCGATGCCCCCGCGTACTTCGAGCGCGCCTTGACCGACCGCGCGCTGGCCGCCGGCACGGGGGAGCTGCGCCAGGGTGGTTCGCGCCTGGCAGGGGCCTGGTCCGCCGAGACCCTGGCCTGGATGGCGCGAGCCGGTCTGCGCGCCGCCTCCGCGGGTCAGGCCGAACGCTGGGCGCTGGTCGAGCAGGCCGTGGACGCGATGGCCCCTGATCAGCAGCAGGATGCCACCTGGGTCTACTGGAAGGCCAAGGCCTTGCAGGGGCGCGCGCGCTTGGCCCATGGGGCGCAGGCTGACTCGCTCAAACACCAGGCGCGTGAGCTGTTGACCCGTGTGGCGAGCCCGGTGGGCTTTTATGGTCAGCTGGCCGCGCAGGACCTGCATGGCACCGCGGCCCGCCCGCCGGCACGGCCTGCCCCGGTGACAGACGCGGAGCTGGCCGAGGCCCGCGCCATGCCCGGCATCGACCGTGCGCTGCGCATGCTGGAGCTGGGGTGGCGCGGGGAGGCGCTGCGGGAGTGGAACTTCACCTTGTCGTACGGCAAGGTGGGGGGCTTGAGCGACCGCGAGCTCCTGGCGGTGTCCGAGGAGGCCTGCCGCCGTGAGATCTGGGACCGCTGCATCAACTCCAGCGAGCGCACGCGCCAGGAGATCAACCTGGAGCAGCGCTACCCCATGCCCTTCAAGCAGGAGGTGCTGTCGGCGGCGCAGGGGGTGGGTCTGGACCCGGCTTACATGTATGGTCTCATCCGCCAGGAGTCTCGCTTCCAGCAGACGGCGAAGTCCAGCGTGGGGGCCTCCGGCCTGATGCAGGTCATGCCCGCGACGGCGGCCTGGACGGCGCGCAAGCTGTCGATCGACTACCACCCGGACAACATCACCGATCGCAGCACCAATCTGCGCATTGGCGCCGGCTACCTGAAGCTGGTGCTCGACGACTTCCAGGGGGCACAGGCGCTGGCAGCGGCGGCCTACAACGCGGGCCCGTCCAGGCCGCGTCGCTGGCGTGATGGCCCGCGCATCGATGCCGCCGCATGGGTGGAAAACATCCCCTTCAACGAAACCCGCGATTACGTCAAGAAGGTGCTGTCCAACGCCACGGTGTACGCGCACCTGATCAACGGCAAGGCCTTGTCGGTACGCAGCCGCCTGGGCGCCACGGTGGGGCCCCGCGCCGATTCGGCGCCGCCGCCCGAGGACGATCTGCCTTGAAAAAACAAACCCCGGTGCAGCCTTCTCAGGCCGTACCGGGGGGCGGTGTCTGCCTGGAACCAGGCAGGGTGGGATCAGGCGGCGACCAGCAGGGCCGAGGTGTCGAACACGCTGCTCATCGGCGGCAGGTTCATGATCATGGGCTGGGGCGCGTTCTTGGACACCTTGGCAGGCTTCACGTTGGGGTCGTTCTGGGCGACCTCGGCCTTGTCCCAGTTGCCGGCGCTTTCCTTGCCCGACACGGCGATCGAGTAGAACACGCGGAAGGCGACCTTGCGCTCGGACCAGAAGTCGGCGGCATCACGGAAGGCGTCCAGCAGCTGTTCGCGGGTTTCGCGGTCGCATTTGTTGCCATCGGGGATGAGTTCGAGCACCACCACGAAACCAGGCTGCGGGCCGGACTTGTGGACCAGGTCGGTCATGCAGTCGTACAGGGCATCCAGGTTCTTGCCGAAGTGGTCAGGGAACAGGAAGTCGCGGGCAATGATGTCCAGCACGTCCTGCTTGTTCTGAGCGGCGCTCAGGTTGGTGTAGAGGAAGTGCTGGCCAGCGGCATTGGCGGCCTGTTGCAAGTCTTCCGGGCGGAAAGCGCGGATGGATTGAACGATGTTGGGTCGAACGGATTGCAACAACATGATCGCTTGTGGCCCGGGGTGCATGGAGGAGAGCTTCATGTCCTTACGAGCAAAAGTTGAAGGTCTAGGAAAAGAACGGAAACGGATGCAGTGGCGGCCGGAGCGGCTTCAACGCTGGGGATCAATCAACCGAAAGCTCTGATAGTGATCCGCAGTGTAGAAACAAGTTTCAGGCTGTCGAACTTCTTTACCTCCGCAAACGATGCGCCGCGCGCCGCGGTCACTTTCGCCTGGGGTGGGCACGGTGTATTCGCGATAAAAGCCGCGTGGCCGACGGGGCAGGATGCGCTCCCGGTTGCCGAACACCACGCCGTCCTTGGCATAACGAAACGGACCGCCTGCGAAAATACGGCGGTGGACGTCTTGTGCTTGCGCAGGAAGGGCCGACAAGGCCACCGAATCGACGGCGACGTTTGCCTCTTGTGGTGCAGGGCGACGGGCAAGGGCTTCAGCGGGAAGCCACGCAGTCACACAACTCAGGGCGAGACCAGTCAGGAAGGCGGCAGACCACGAGCGGGGGGTTCTGGCGACCGCAGCGGGGGCTGCGGGTGTCAAGCCACAACCGCCTGACGAGGTTTCCCTGTTGACTGTGCGGGGCACCATGATGCTGTGTTTCCAGCCTTGATCCGTCAGCAATGCAGCTCTTCGTTAAAGCCGTGACTCTATAGAAAAGCGCCAAAAAGCTCAAGGCCCAGGCTGCCATAAAACGGGCAGCCGGGGCCTTTGCGTGGGGGGTTGACAGATTGTGATATAAGCCGCGCGTTTTAACGAACGGCGTTGGCGTCGGCCACGGTCATGGCCGTCATGTTCACAATGCGCCTCACCGTGGCAGAAGGCGTCAAAATCGTCACCGGCTTGGCCGCACCCAGCAGCACGGGCCCCAGCGCGATGTTGTTGCCGGCTGCCACCTTGAGCAGGTTGTAGGCGATGTTGGCCGCGTCGATGTTCGGGCAGACCAGCAGGTTGGCCTCGCCGGTGAGGGTGCTGCGCGGCATCAGTTGCTGGCGGTAGGCGGCGTCCAGCGCGGTGTCGCCGTGCATTTCGCCGTCGATCTCCAGCCAGGGGGCGCGCTCCTGGATGAGGCCCAGGGCCTCGCGCATCTTCACGGCCGAGGGCTGGTTGCTCGATCCGAAATTCGAGTGCGACAGCAGTGCCACCTTGGGGCGCTGGCCGAATCGCATCATTTCTTCGGCGGCCATGATGGTGATCTCGGCGAGCTGCTCGGCCGTCGGGTCGTAGTTGATGTGGGTGTCCAGCAGGTTGACGGTGCGCCCGGGCAGGATCAGGCCGGTCATGGCGGCGTAGGTCTTGACCCCGGCGCGTTTGCCGATCACCTGGTCGATGTAGTGCAGGTGCAGGGCCGTCGAGCCCCAGGTGCCGCAGATCAGGCCATCGACCTCGCCCTTGTGCAGCAGCATGGAGCCGATCAGCGTCAGGCGGCGGCGCATTTCGATCTTGGCCATCTGCTCGGTCACGCCCTTGCGCTCGGCCAGACGGTGGTAGGTCTGCCAGTACTCGCGGTAACGCGGGTCGCTCTCGACGCTGACGACATCCACGTCGCGGCCGGGCTTGAGGCGCAGGCCGAAGCGTTCGATGCGCTGGGCGATGACTTCCGGGCGGCCGATCAGCATGGGGCGGGCGATGTTTTCGTCCACCACGATCTGGGCGGCGCGCAGCACGCCTTCGTTTTCACCCTCGGCGTAAGCGATGCGCTTGTTCTTGGCGCGCTTGGCCACGCTGAAGATGGGCTTCATGGTGTGGCCGGAGGCGTAGACGAAGCTTTGCAGCTTTTCGCCATACGCAACGAAATCCTTCACGGGCCGGGAGGCCACGCCGGAATCGGCGGCCGCCTTGGCCACGGCCGGCGCGATCTTGATCATCAGGCGCGGGTCGAAGGGTTTGGGAATCAGGTACTCGGGGCCGAAGCTCAGGGATTCGCCGGCATAGGCGGCGGCCACCACTTCGTTCTGCTCGGCCTGGGCCAGTTCGGCAATGGCGTGCACGGCCGCGATTTCCATCTCGTCGGTGATGGTGGTCGCGCCGGAATCCAGTGCGCCCCGGAAGATGTAGGGGAAGCACAGGACGTTGTTGACCTGGTTGGGGAAATCCGAGCGGCCGGTGGCCATGATGGCGTCGTCGCGCACGGCCTTGACCTCGTCGGGCAGGATCTCGGGCGTGGGGTTGGCCAGGGCGAAGATGATGGGCTTGGCGGCCATCTTGGCCACCATGTCCTTCTTGAGCACGCCGCCAGCGGACAGGCCCAGGAAAATGTCCGCGCCTTCGATGACCTCGCTGAGCTTGCGCTGCTCGGTCTTCTGGGCGAAGGCAGCCTTGTCGGGGTCCATCAGCTCGACACGGCCCTCGTAGACCACGCCGGCCAGGTCGGTCACCCAGATGTTTTCACGGGGCACACCCAGCTTGACCAGCAGCTGCAGGCAGGCCAGGGCGGCCGCGCCAGCGCCGGAGGTGACCAGCTTGGCGGTCTTGATGTCCTTGCCGACCACCTTGAGCGCATTGAGCAAGGCGGCGCCCACCACGATGGCCGTGCCGTGCTGGTCATCATGGAAGACGGGGATCTTCATGCGCTCGCGCAGCTTGCGCTCGACGTAGAAGCAGTCCGGGGCCTTGATGTCTTCGAGGTTGATGCCGCCAAAGGTGGGTTCGAGCGAGGCAATGATCTCGACCAGCTTTTCGGGGTCCTTCTCGTTGATCTCGATGTCGAACACATCGATGTCGGAGAACTTCTTGAACAGGACGGCCTTGCCTTCCATCACGGGCTTGGCCGCCAGGGGGCCAATGTCGCCCAGGCCCAGCACGGCCGTGCCGTTGGTGATCACGGCCACGAGGTTACCGCGGCTGGTGTACTTGAACGCGGCGGCCGGGTTCTCGACGATTTCCTCGCAGGGGGCGGCCACGCCAGGGGAGTAGGCCAGCGCGAGGTCCCGCTGGTTGGTGAGCTGCTTGGTGGCCGAGATGGCCAGCTTGCCGGGGGTGGGCAGCTCGTGGTACTCAAGCGCGGCTTTTTTCAGCTCGGCGCGTTTTTCTTCTGGGGTGGTCATCGAGGGGGCCTTTCGCGGGCGGGGCCCGTCATTGGGGCCCGCCAGAGCTCGCATTGTAGGAAGTTGTGTGCCAGCTGCTGTGTGGAAGGCCGCAATCGGCGCACCATCGACCCATTTTTGTACCGGTGCGCGGGCTTTTGCCCGCACTCAGCTCGCGGTGTCCAGGCTGGTGGCAATGGCGGTCATCAGGGTGTCGGGCGCCACGGGCTTGTGCAGCACGGGCAGGCCCGCAGCCTCGGCCTGTCGCAAACGATCTGGTGCGGTGTCGCCGGTGATGATGATGGCGGGCAGACCGGGAACCAGCTGGCGCAACTGCTTCACGGCGTCAATGCCGTTTTCCTGTCCGCGAAGCCGCAGGTCTGCCAGGACGAGGTCGGGGTGTTGGTGCTGCACGTGGGCCATGGCGTCCTGGATGCACGACGCCAGCATGACCTCGCAGCCCATGCGCTGCAGCAGGCTTTGCATGCCGATGCGAACCGCCAGTTCATCGTCGAGCACCAGCACGTGGCACATGGGCATGGAGGCCTGGAGGTCACGCGGGTCGATGGCCGGTGGTGGCGCCTGGCACGGTTTGCCCTTGGGAATGGTCAAGGTCACGGTGGTGCCCCGGCCGGGCGTGGATTGCAGATCGAGCTCCACGTACAGGAGGGTGGCCAGCCTTCGGACGATGGACAGGCCCAGACCCAGGCCGCGCGTGCGGTCCCGCTCGGGGTTGTCGACCTGGAAGAATTCTTCGAACACCTGCCTGTGCAGCTCGGGGGCGATGCCGCAGCCGCTGTCTTCGATGCGCACACAGACTTGCCCTTCGTGCATGAAGGCCCGCACCAGCACACGGCCTTGCGCGGTGTACTTCACCGCGTTGTCCATGAGGTTGCGCAGCACGCGGGAGAGCTGTTCCGCGTCGCTGTTGACCGTGAGGTCGCTGTCAGCAAGGACGTGCAGCGCCACGCCTTTCTCACGGGCGACAGGCTCGTAGGCGCTGCGCAGCTGCTCCAGGATCGGCGCGATGGCAAAGCTCTGCCAGGTGAGCTTGATCATGCCCGCATCCAGCTTGGACATGTCCAGGAGCGTGTTCATCTGGGATTGCAGGGCGCCCAAAGCCTGGTCAATGTGACCGAGCAGCGTGAGGTTGTCCGGCGATTTCAATTGCAGCCGCAAGGTGGCGAAGAACAGCGACAGGGAATGGAGCGGCTGGCGCAGGTCGTGGCTGGCCGAGGCCAGAAAGCGCGTCTTTGCGGCATTGGCGGCTTCGGCCTGGTCCAGCGTGGTGCGCAGTTGCTGGTTCAAGGTCAGCAGCTCGGCCTGTGCCAGCACCGAGGCGCGGAAGATGCGGAAGTGGTCCTTGGCCAGGCCGGTGAGGGCGACCAGGGACAGGCCCAGGATCAGCACCATCCACAGCCCGAAATGCGCGGGGCCTGCTTGAAAGGGTGTGAAGGCCCAGCCCAGCATCAGGCCGCCCATGACGGGCAGGACGTAGCTGTTGAAAGCGGGCGCATGGCCGGCGGAGCTGCCCACCGCGCCCAGGCACAGCACGCCGTAGATCATGGTCTGCAGCAGCTTGCCGTGGTCCGGCAGGTAGGGGAAGAGCAGGGCCGTGGACGCATCGGCCAGCCCCCGCAAACCGCGCGTGAGCAGCACGATCGTCATGCGGCGTTCATCGTCATGACGGTGCGCCGGCCAGAGCCGGAAGCTCAGCGGCATGCCGAGCATGGCCACGGTCTGCAGGCCGGCCCATGGCGCCAGCAGCGACATGGGGGCGTGGTCCAGTGCCAGCCAGCCCAGCAGGCCATTGAACACCAGCACGGGCAGCCATGTTCTGTCGGCCTGCTTGGCGTACAGATCCAGCAATGATCTCAGCAGCAGGGCACGTTGCGTGGGGTCATCGGTGGGCGGCTTCTTCGGCATGGCGTGGCGCACGATCAGGCAGGCATCTGGTGGACACCACTGGCACGGGAGAAGCTCACGTCCAGCGACCACGTGCCCGTGCGGTCGGGTGTCTGACCGGCGTCCGTCGTGCGGACCTGCAGGATGGCGAAACCGTCGCCCGGTGGGGCAAAGGTCGTCTGGGCAAGGCAACGGTAGCGCATGTCCGGAGCATGAGGGGGCGTGAAGGTGAACGCATCGTACTCGCGCAGCAGTTCGCGCTGGCCGTTGGCGAAGGGGTAGGGGGCGTACAAGGGCGAGCTGTGGATGGAGCGGCTGCGGACAGCCTTCTTGCCGGTCACCTCGCGTTCGCAGGTGATGGTGA
>JACPOH010000303.1 GCA_016185075.1 Aquabacterium sp.
CCGAAAAAGACGAGGGTGAACAGCCTTGAACAAGCCTGCGCGCCAGCCACGTCGCCAACTGCACGGCGTCATCCTGCTTGACAAGCCTCTGGGCCTGTCGAGCAATGATGCCTTGCAGAAGGTGCGTCGCCTGATGCGCGCGGAAAAGGCCGGCCATACCGGCACGCTGGACCCCTTGGCCACCGGCTTGCTGCCCCTGTGCTTTGGCGCGGCCACCAAGTTCTCGCAGGTGTCCCTGGACGCCGACAAGCGCTACACCGCGACGCTCAAGCTGGGGCAGACCACCACCACGGGCGACGCCGAGGGCGAGATCCTGCAGACCCGTCCGGTGACGCCCGAACAGGTCAATGCACAACGCATTGCCGAGGCCTGTCAGGCCTTCAAGGGTGAGATTGACCAGATCCCGCCCATGCACTCTGCCCTCAAGCACCAGGGGCGCGCGCTGTACGAATACGCACGCGAGGGCGTCGAGATCGAACGCCCGGCACGCCAGGTCACCATTCATGCCATTGACATCGTGCGCTGGCAGGATGATGTGCTGGAGCTGGATGTCCGCTGCAGCAAGGGCACCTATATCCGTACCCTGGCCCAGGACATCGGCGAACGTTTAGGCTGCGGGGCACACCTGATCGGTTTGCGCCGCACGGGCAGTGGCGGCGTCACGCTGCAAGGCGCCGTGACGCTCGAAGCCTTGCAGGCCATGAGCGAGGCCGAGCGCGATGCCCATTTGCAATCGACCGATGTTTTGTTGAATGATTGGCCCGACGTGTTGCTGACCGAGCCGGAAGCCGCGCGCTTTCTAACCGGTTTGCGTCGTCGGACCCATCTGCCCGATGCGCCCCAGGTGCGCGTTTATGGCCCTTTGCCGGGTCAGGACAAAACCGCGGGCCGTGTCTTGCTGGGCAGTGCCCACATCAAGGCCGGCGAATTGATCCCGACCCGTCTGCTCAGCCCTGCCGAAGTGCAAGGCTTGCTGATGCAGACTGCTGACGAAGCCGAACAACGTCAGCCCGACCCTGTTCTTTGATTTCAGACGAGTGATTCTATGAGCACCCCAATCCGCAATATCGCGATCATCGCCCACGTTGACCATGGCAAGACGACCATGGTGGACCAACTCCTGCGCCAGTCCGGCACCTTCGCCGAGCACGAAAAGATCGTTGACACGGTGATGGACAACAACGCCATCGAACGTGAGCGTGGTATCACCATCCTGGCCAAGAACTGCGCCGTGAGCTGGGAAGGCACGCACATCAATATCGTCGACACCCCGGGTCACGCGGACTTTGGCGGTGAAGTCGAACGCGCGCTGTCCATGGTGGACGGCGTGGTGCTGCTGATCGACGCGCAAGAAGGCCCGATGCCGCAAACGCGCTTCGTGACCAAGAAGGCGCTGGCCCTGGGCCTCAAGCCCATCGTCGTGGTCAACAAGGTGGACAAGCCCGGTGCCAAGCCTGACGCCGTGATCAACGCCGCTTTCGACCTGTTCGACAAGCTGGGCGCGACCGACGAGCAGCTGGACTTCCCCGTGGTCTATGCCTCGGGCATCAACGGCTGGACTTCGCTGGAAGAAGGCGAGCCCGGTGCGCAATGGGGCCCCGACATGTCGGCCCTGTTCAACACCATCCTCAAGCACGTGCCGCCTCAGAAGGGTGACCCGGCTGCCCCGCTGCAACTGCAGATTTCGGCGCTGGACTTCTCCACCTTCGTGGGCCGCATCGGCGTGGGCCGCATCAGCCAGGGTACGGCCAAGCCCGGTCAGGACGTGGTCGTGATGGAAGGCCCCGGCGGCAAGACCGTCAAGGGCCGCATCAACCAGGTGCTGACCTTCCAGGGTCTGGACCGCGTGCAAGTGACCGAAGCCGGTCCTGGCAACATCGTGCTGATCAACGGCATCGAAGACATCGGTATCGGCGTGACGGTGACCGACCCGGCCAACCCGCAGCCGCTGCCCATGCTGAAGGTGGACGAGCCCACGCTGACCATGAACTTCTGCGTGAACACCTCGCCGCTGGCCGGCCGTGAAGGCAAGTTCGTGACCAGCCGCCAGATCTGGGACCGCCTGCAGAAAGAGCTGCAACACAACGTGGCGCTGCGCGTGAAGGAAACCGATGAGGACGGCGTCTTCGAGGTTTGCGGCCGCGGCGAATTGCACCTGACCATCCTGCTGGAAAACATGCGCCGCGAAGGCTATGAGCTGGCTGTGTCCAAGCCCCGTGTGGTGTTCCAGGATATCGACGGCGTGAAGTGCGAGCCGATGGAGCTGGTGACCGCTGATGTGGAAGAAGAGCACCAGGGCGGCGTGATGCAGGCTCTGGGCATGCGCAAGGGCGAAATGGTCAACATGGAGCCGGACGGCCGTGGCCGCGTTCGCCTGGAATACCGCATTCCCGCACGTGGCCTGATCGGCTTCAGCAACGAGTTCCTGAACCTGACCCGTGGCTCGGGCCTGATCTCGTCGATTTTTGATGGCTACGAGCCGCACAAGGGCGAGATCGGTGGCCGCAAGAACGGCGTGCTGATCTCCATGGACGACGGTGAAATCTTCACCTATGCCCTGGGCAAGCTGGACGACCGCGGCCGCATGTTCGTCAAGGCTGGTGACCCGGTTTACGAAGGCATGATCGTGGGCATCCACAGCCGTGAAAACGACCTGGTGGTCAACGCCACCCGCACCAAGCAGCTGACCAACTTCCGCGTCTCGGGCAAGGAAGATGCCATCAAGATCACGCCGCCGATCGACCTCACGCTGGAATACGGTGTGGACTTCATCGATGACGACGAGCTGGTTGAAATCACGCCCAAGTCGATCCGCGTGCGCAAGCGCTTCCTGAAGGAACACGACCGCAAGCGCGCTTCCCGCGAGGCTTGAATCCGGACAGGCCGCGACAGCAGGCCGGGTAGGATACGGGGCTGCACCTGCAAGGGGACAGCCCTTTTTCATTGGAGTGAGGTTGATGGAAAGTCTGGTTCTGACAGAGGTGATCGGTGGGCTGGGCGTGATCACGCTCAATCGTCCGAAGGCGCTCAACGCCTTGTCCCTGGAGATGGTGCGCGAGTTGCGTACGGTGCTGGCCGGTTGGGCCACGGATTCGGCCGTGCTGGGTGTGCTCATGCGCGGTTCAGGCCGCCCTGCAGAGGCAGGCAAGCCTCATGGCGCGGTGCATTTCTGTGCAGGCGGTGACATCCGCTTCATATACGAAGCCGCCATCACGGGTGATCTGGTCATTGATGATTTCTTCACCGAAGAGTACGCGCTCGATTACCTGATCCACACCTATCCCAAGCCGGTGGTGGCCTGGATGGAAGGCATCACGATGGGCGGCGGCATGGGCCTGGCGCAAGGTGCGGTCCTGCGCGTTGTGACCGAGCACGTGCGCATGGCCATGCCGGAGACGCGCATCGGCCTGTTCCCGGACGTGGCAGGCGGGTACTTTCTGTCGCGCTGCGCGGGGGCGCTGGGTGAATACCTGGGCATCGTCGGGCCTCACCTGCACGTGACCGATGCCCTGACCCTGGGGCTGGCGGACGTGCATGCGCAAGCAGCCAGCCTGCAGGCCTTGCTGTCGTCCTTCAAGGAAACGCATGCCCGCTCATCTGACGAATTGCTCGAGCGGGTTCGCGCGCACGTGGAAGCCAACGGCCTGAGCCAGTTGCCTGACGCCACGGTGACCGTGCACCTGGATCAGATCAACCGCCACTTCAGCCTGCACACCATGCCCGAGATCGAGGCCTCGCTCCAGGCTGATGGCAGCGAATGGGCGCAGCAGGCGCTCAAGCAGATGGCAGGGCACTCGCCTTTGATGATGTGCGTGACGCTGGAGCAGATCCGCCGTGCCAGGTCCATGAGCCTGGCTCAGGTCTTCCGCATGGAGCGCGACATGGTGCGCAACTGCTTTGCCATTCGCAAAGGCAAGGACAGCGAAACGGCGGAGGGGGTGAGGGCGCTGGTCATCGACAAGGACAACCAGCCCCATTGGCGTCCCAGCCAGCTCAAGGATGTGGACATGGCCGAGGTCGAGGCGTTCTTTGTGAGCCCCTGGCCTGCGGTGATGCACCCGCTTCGCGACTTGGCTTGAGCCTCTACTCAGGGCAAGCCGCCGCCAAAGAAAAAAGGCCCGGGCAGACCGGGCCTTTTGCATCAGCGCACCGCATGGGGTGCACGCATGGGCGTCAGATGTTGGCGTCCAGGCAGGCCATGCCTTGTTCCCATGATGCGGCCATCTCGCCGAAGACCTCCGCCGGGTCCATGGCGCGCTTGGCGTTGACGGCGCGGGCCACCTTGAGGATCAAGGCCTTGTTGCCCTGTGCGATCTGCTGGAAGTGCTGCAACGCCGGAGCCAGCGCTTCGGCGCGCTTGGGGCCGCCGATGTCGCTCAACCAGGCCAGGTTGACCGCGCCCAGTTCGAAAGCGGCGCCCAGCTGGCGGATGGTGGCAAAGGCCCAGGCGTGGTAGTGCGCCAGGCCCTTTTCATGCAGCATGGGCAGCTCGCGGCCAAAGCGTTCGGCGAAGCGCGTGATCGGGTTCGTCAAAGGGC
>JACPOH010000304.1 GCA_016185075.1 Aquabacterium sp.
GCAACCTGTGATTTTTCTTTCTGTTTCGTCCCTATAATGCGATCGCCGACTGATAGACTTCAGTCGGTGGTCGTCAGGTCAGCCTGTTACGCAGGTGGCCGGTGCAGAGAAGCCAGGGTCTGATCCCAGCCTGGCGAAGTTCTCCCAAAGGCACCACGACAAACCTTCGGCCCGGTTTCAATTGTTGCCTGGCCATTTGTCTGCTCACCCCATTTACCCACGATTTGTCCACCCGCTTGGCGTAGCGTCACCGTTGACGACTCACTCACAGCCGGTTTCGTTCAGGGTCTCAATCCATGCATCTTTCAGAACTGAAGGCACTGCACATCTCCAAACTGGTGGAGATGGCAGAGGGTCTCGAAATCGAGAACGTCTCTCGCATGCGCAAGCAGGAGCTGATGTTCGCCATCATGAAGAAGCGTGCCAAGGCAGGCGAACAAGTCTTCGGCGATGGCGTGCTCGAAGTGCTGCCCGACGGTTTCGGCTTCCTGCGCTCGCTGGACACCAGCTTCCTGGCCAGCACGGACGACATCTACCTGTCGCCCAGCCAGGTCCGTCGCTTCAACCTGCACACCGGCGACATGATCGAAGGTGAAGTGCGCGTGCCCAAGGATGGCGAACGTTACTTCGCGCTCGTGAAGGTGGACCGCGTCAACGGCCCGCCGCCCGAGGTGAACAAGAACAAGCTGATGTTCGAGAACCTGACACCGCTGTTCCCCGATCAGCAGTTCAAGCTCGAACGCGAAAGCGCTGCCACCGGCTCCAAGGCCGATGACAACGTCACCAGCCGCATCATCGACCTCATCGCCCCCATCGGCAAAGGCCAGCGCGCCCTGCTGGTGGCCCCGCCCAAGAGCGGCAAGACGGTGATGATGAAGAACCTGGCCCACGCCCTGGTCGCCAACCACCCCGACGTGCACCTGATCGTGCTGCTGGTGGACGAGCGCCCCGAGGAAGTGACCGAAATGCAGCGCACCGTGCGCGGCGAAGTCATCAGCTCCACCTTCGACGAACCCGCCCAGCGCCACGTGCAGGTTGCCGAAATGGTGATCGAGCGTGCCAAGCGCCTGGTCGAACTCAAGAAGGACGTGGTGATCCTGCTGGATTCGATCACCCGCCTGGCCCGCGCGTACAACAACGTGCTGCCTTCATCCGGCAAGGTGCTGTCTGGTGGCGTGGACTCCAACGCCCTGCAGCGCCCCAAGCGCTTCTTCGGCGCAGCCCGCAACATCGAAGAAGGCGGCTCGCTGACCATCATCGGCACCGCCCTGATCGACACGGGCAGCCGCATGGACGAAGTCATCTACGAAGAGTTCAAGGGCACCGGCAACTGCGAAATCCACCTGGATCGCCGCATGGCCGAAAAGCGCGTGTACCCCTCCATCCTGATCAACAAGTCGGGCACCCGTCGTGAGGAACTGCTGCTGAAGGCCGAGATCCTGCAAAAGAGCTGGATCCTGCGCAAGCTGCTCTACCCGATGGACGAGATCGAGGCGATGGAGTTCGTTCTGGACAAAATGCGCTCGACGAAGAACAACCACGATTTCTTCGACATGATGCGTCGAGGGGGCTGACCCCCCACGCGCTGCGCGCCCCCTTTGAAAGGGGGCACCACTGACGGACCGGCCAAGCCGGAGCCGTGGTGGCCACTTGGTGAGGAGTGCGTTTCCTCCCCAGGTTTTCCAAAATCCCGGATTCTCATGCTAGAATTCGCGGTTTTCCGGCTGTCGGAAAGTGCCAGGCATGGTGCCTGGTGGCTCCCGATGATGCAAACAGCAAGAGGTTTTCATATGCCCAAGCAAGGTATCCACCCCAACTACCGCGAAGTCGTTTTCCTGGACCAGTCCAACGGCTTCAAGTTCGTCACCCGCTCCTGCGCTCCTACCAAGGAAACCATCAAGCTGGAAGACGGCCGTGAACTGCCCCTGTTCAAGCTGGAAACCTCTTCCGAGTCGCACGCCTTCTACACCGGCACGCAAAAGTCGGTGGACTCCCTGGGCGGCCGCGTGGAAAAGTTCCGCAACAAGTTTGCTCAGTTCCGCAAGTAATCTGGCCAAGCGGGCGCAGCTTTGCCGCGCCCGACGTCCTGATTCGCATCGAAAGGGTGGCCATGGCTGCCCTTTTGCATTTCTGCCCCATACTGCATCGCCCCGGCTGACTGCACCGACATGAACGCCCGCTCACAGGCTCCGGTCATCTCCCCCGCCCTGGTCACCCAGAAAGCCGTGCAGCGCCTGCCGCGCTGGGCGCTGCTGCTGTTCTGTGCGGCTTACGTGATTCCGGGCCTGATCGGGCGCGACCCCTGGAAAAACGAGGACATCGCCTCCTTCGGTCACATGTGGAGCCTGGCGCTCGGCCAGGCATCCTGGCTGCACCCCAATGTCGGCGGCGTCTTGCCCACTTCAGGTGGCGTGCTGCCTTACTGGCTAGGCGGCAGCTTCATCGCCGCCCTGAGCCCCTGGGTGGACCCTGCCCTCGCCGCCCGCATCCCCTTTGCCCTGTTGCTGTCGGCCATTCTCGCGCTGACCTGGTACAGCACCTACCAACTGGCCCTGACGGACGCCGCGCAGCCCTTGCCGCTGGCATTTGGTGGCGAAGCCAAACCGCGCGATTACGCGCGTGCCATGGCCGATGGCGGCCTGCTCGCGCTGATCGCCAGCCTTGGATTGCTCCAACTCGGGCACGAAACCACACCCGAACTCCTGCAACTGCTGGGCAGCACCTTGTTCCTGTTCAGCCTGGCGGCGGTTCAACGGCAACCGGTTCAAGCACGCATCGCGGCCCTGCTGGGCCTGCCCGTGATGGCAGCCAGCGGCAGCCCGGCAGTGGCGGCGCTGCTGGGCATCACCGGCCTCATCGTCTGCCTCCGGTCGCGTCAGCCCGAGATGAAGACCCACCTTGCCTGGATCCTGGGCGCCCTGGCGTTGGCCCTGGGTCTCGCCACCGCATTGACCGCGTCCGGGCTCTCCGGCTGGGCCTGGCGGGTCGACCAAGACTTCAATCCCAAGGAGGCCGTCCAGCTCATCAGCTGGTTCACCTGGCCCACCTTGCCCCTGGCGGTCTTGACCATCTGGCACTGGCGCCGGCAGATCTGGCGCCGTCACATCGCCGTGCCCATGCTGGCAGCTGCGGTGGGTTTCATCGCCTCCGTGGCCATGGGTGCCAACGAACGCGCCTTGCTCGCGGCACTGCCACCCTTGGCCGTGCTGGCCGCCTTTGCCCTGCCCATCCTGCAGCGAAGCCTCGGTTCGGCCATCGACTGGTTCTCGGTGTGCTTCTTTACCGCTTGTGCCAGCGCCATTTGGGTGATCTACGTGGCCATGCACACGGGCGCCCCTGTCAAAGTGGCTGCCAATGTGGCCAAACTCGTGCCTGGCTACGTGCCGCAATTTTCCTGGCTGGCGCTGGTCCCCGCCGTCATCGGCACGGTGCTCTGGCTGGGTCTGGTTCGCTGGCGCACCGCCCGTCAAGCTCACGCGCTGTGGAAGAGCCTGGTGCTGCCTGCAGGCGGCGTGGCCCTGTGCTGGCTGCTTTTCATGACCTTGTGGCTGCCCTTGCTGGACCAGGCCAAAAGCTACCGGCTCGTGATGGCCCGCATGGCCCCTCATATTCCTGACGGTGAACTCATCTGCGCACCGGACGCGCCCGTGGGCCTGCTCACCGCCATGGAGTATTTTGGCCACTATCGGGTGAATGGGCTGAGCACGTCCACCAACCCCGCATCCAGCACCTGCCGGTGGCTTGTGCTGCGAACCCCTGCTCACGCAAAGGCCCCACAGGCACCAGGCTGGGCCAAGGTCGCTCAATACAACCAGCGCACCCACAACTCCGAGCAGGTCGTCATCTACAGGCGCCTGGCTCCCGCCAGCTGATCAAGCAGCCCACAAGGTCAACACAGCGCCGACCTGTGCGCTCACACCTGCCGCACCCGCGCTGCCGGCAAGGTCAGCGTGAATGTGGAACCCTTGCCGGGCTCGCTGCTGATACGCAACTCGCCCCCATGGCGCTGCACCACGTGCTTGACGATCGACAAACCCAGGCCCGTGCCACCCGTCTCTCTTGAGCGGCTGCCATCAACACGGTAAAAGCGTTCCGTCAGACGGGGTATGTGCTCAGGCGCGATGCCGATGCCACCGTCCTTGACACTGAACTCAGCGCCGCCACCAGGCAGCAGCATCCACCGCACCTCAATGGCCTTGCCCTCGGGCGTGTAGCGGACCGCATTGGACACCAGATTGCCCATGGCACTGAGCCACTCGCTCTCGATGCCGGCAATCTCACAGGCCTTGCCCCCGCAATCCAACAAGAAGGTCATGGGGTGACGTTCACGCGATAAAGCGCGGCCATCCGTCTCGATGCGCTGCATCAGGCTGTCAACCTTGATCCACCGATCAGATGCAGGGCGTGGGCTGCCCTCGATCTGCGCCAGCGTCAACAGATCGCTCACAAGGCTTTGCATGCGCTCGGCTTGCTGCGTCATCAGCGCAATGACCCGCTTGCGCTCCACCTCGGTCAGCGGCAGCGCCCCGAGCGTTTCGATGAACCCATTCAACACGGTCAAAGGCGTGCGGATCTCATGCGACACATTGGCCACAAAGTCGCGACGCATGGTGTCTGCACGCTCGCGCTCGGTGATGTCCTGAGACAAGACCAGCTTGAGCCCGTCGCCGTAAACGCGAACCTGGATCTGCAGCACGGTCTGTGTACCGTGGCTCATCTGGCACTTGACCGCATCCCTGTAGTCGCCTGCAGCCAGGTACTGAACAAAGGCCGGTTGACGCACCAGGTTCGTCACGCGTTGCTGCAAGTCGCGCTGAGGGTTCAAGCCAAAGTGGTCTGCTGCAGCCGAACTGATCCAGGTGATGTGCTCACGCGCATCCAGCAGCAACACCCCATTGGGCGAGGCCTCGATGGCCGACAGAAACTCCTGAAGCCTGGCCTGCTCCTGCGCGATGAGTTCATCCTTGACGTGCATGACACGCTGAACGCGGTGCGCCACTTCGCCCCACAGGCCCGGCAGGTCGGGTGGTGCTGCCTCGGGCGTGCGCAGCCAATCCAGCAGCCGGTGCCCCTTGAGCGTGTCCATCACGGACAAGACCAATACCGCTGAAGCGGCCGCCGCCATGCACAAGGTAACCGGGTAGCCAATCCGGCTGCCCAGCCACCAGCCAGCGAGCCCGCCGACCACGGCCGTCAACAGACGTGCGCCGACACGTGACAACAGCCACGAATTGCTTGAATCCACGTTGACTCTTTATGAAGAGGAATCTTCAGGCCGCAGCATCAGCCACCTGTTGCGTCAGGCGGTACCCTGCACCACGCACTGTCTCGATCAACTGCGAGCGCTGTACCGGCGACAAGGCCTCACGCAGACGCTTCACATGCACGTCGACCGTGCGCTCCTCAATGAACACGTGATCGCCCCACACGCGGTCAAGCAATTGGGCACGGCTGTGCACCCGCTCCGGGTGCGTCATGAAGAAATGCAGCAGCTTGAACTCGGTCGGACCGATCTTGATTTCCTGATCGCCACGGCACACACGGCGCGTTGCCGGGTCCAGGCGCAAACCGGCCACTTCGACCGCGGCATCCAGCGCCTGAGGTGCCTTGCGGCGCAGTACCGCACGCACACGGGCCATCAGTTCATGCGTGGAGAAAGGCTTGGTCAGATAGTCGTCGGCACCCGCATCCAGGCCAGCCACCTTGTCCACCTCTTCGGCGCGCGCCGTGAGCATGATGATGGGCAGATCACGCGTGCGGGTGGCACCACGCCAGCGCTTGGCCAGCGCCAAGCCGGACTGACCAGGCAACATCCAGTCCAGCAACACCAGATCGGGCAACACCTTGTCGATCTCGCTTTGCGCGTCGTCAGCGTTATGCGCCACCACGACATCAAAGCCCGAGTGGCGCAAGTTCAAGGCGATCAACTCGGCGATCGCCATTTCATCTTCAACAACCAGCACACGACTCATGACGTGCTCTCCGTGCTTGTACGTTAATGAGGTGTCTTACTTGATGATCGACTCAACCGCTTCAGGCGTGTTGTGGCGAACGTCGGTACCCTTGACGATGTAGATGACCTGCTCGGCCAGATTCTTGGCATGGTCACCCACGCGCTCGATGGCCTTGGCCAC
>JACPOH010000305.1 GCA_016185075.1 Aquabacterium sp.
TCATCGGGATGGCCTTTGGCGGAACCGGCGCGGTCTTCCTGGGCATGTCGGCCCTGGCCAGCACGATCAAGACCGATCTGTCCAATATGGGCAAGTGGCTGTTCGTGGGCCTGATCGTGGTTCTGGTCGCCTCGGTGGCCAACATCTGGCTGCAGATGCCCGCGCTGATGCTGGCGATCTCGGCCATGGCCATCGTGATCTTCTCGGCCTACATGTTGTACGACCTCAAGCGCATCATCGACGGTGGCGAAACCAACTACGTGATGGCCACATTGTCCATCTACCTGGACGTCTACAACGTCTTCGTGCACTTGCTGCAGTTGCTGATGTCCTTGACCGGCAACGACGACTGAGTCACTGAACCGCGCCTCTTGAATTGGCGCGATTCGATACGACATGGGGTATAGCCCTCACGGAGATCCCCATGTCTGTCTCTTCCTTTGAACTGGTTTGCCCACACTGTCAGGCGATCAACCGCGTACCGGCTGATCGCATCCATGACGAGCCTCAGTGCGGCAAGTGCGGTTTGGGTTTGTTGCCAGGCCAGCCGCTCAATCTGGATTCCAGAAGCTTCGAGCGCTTTGTCGCGCGCAACCAACTGCCTGTGCTGGTCGATTTCTGGGCGCCCTGGTGCGGCCCCTGCAAGATGTTCGCGCCTGTGTTTGCGCAGATGGCGAGCATCTACCAGGGGCGTGTGCTGTTTGCCAAAGTCGATACCGAGGCCGAGCAGCAATTGGCTGCAAGCTACAACATCCGCAGCATCCCGACGCTGGCGCTGTTTGCCAATGGTCGCGAGATCGACCGTGTGTCTGGCGCTTTGCAGCCTGCGCAGTTGAAGGCCTGGCTCGCGCGCCATGGCCTGTGATGGCGCGAGCCCAGCTGGCGCGGCTCAGTACTGGTCGCCTTCGCCGATGTAGGTGCCGGGTGCCAGGTTCTCGAAGCGGGTGTTCGACTTCAGGAAGGCCAGGTGGATGCTGCCCACCGGGCCGTTACGCTGCTTGCCGATGATGATCTCGGCGGTACCGGGGAGCTTCGATTCCTTGTTGTAGTACTCGTCGCGGTAGATGAACATGATCACGTCGGCATCTTGCTCGATGGCGCCGGATTCGCGCAGGTCGGACATCATGGGGCGCTTGTCCGGGCGGGTTTCAACCGAACGGTTCAGCTGCGACAGCGCGATCACCGGGCATTGCAGCTCTTTGGCCAAGGCCTTCAGGCCCCGCGAGATTTCACCGATCACGGTGGCGCGGTTTTCCTCGTTGCCGCCGGAGCCGCTCATCAGCTGCAGGTAGTCGATGATGATCAGGCCCAGCGTGCCCCCGAACTGCCGTGCCAGTCGGCGTGCACGGGCGCGCAATTCGTTGGGTGACAGGCCGGGGGTTTCGTCGATGAAGACATTGGCGGTGCGGAGCTTCTCGACGGTTTCGCTCAGGCGGCCCCATTCGTCGTCGCTCAGGCGCCCTGTACGGAGGTTCTGCTGGTTGATGCGGCCAATGGAGCCCACCATACGCAGGGCCAACTGTGAGGCGCCCATTTCCATGGAGAACACGGCTACCGGCAGGCCTTCGTTGACGGCCACGTTTTCGCCGATGTTCAGCGCGAAAGCCGTTTTACCCATGGAGGGGCGGGCGGCCAGGATGATCAGGTCACCCTTTTGCAGGCCGGCTGTCATCTTGTCCATCTCGATGAAGCCGGTGCGCACGCCGGTGACGTCTTCCGAGCCGTTGTCGGCCAGCTCCTGGACGCGGTCCAGCAGGTCCACCACCAGGCCGTCCATCGAATGAAAGCCTTGCTTGCCCTTGTTGCCTTCCTCGCCGATCTTCATGATCTTGGCTTCGGCTTCGTCGAGCAGGTCGGCCACCGATTTGCCATTCGGGCTGAAAGCATTGGTGGCGATTTCGTCGCTGACCGACACCAGCTTGCGCAGCACGGCACGCTCACGCACGATTTCGGCGTAGCGTCGCATGTTGGCGGCGCTCGGCACCGATTGAGCCAGGGCATTGAGATAGGCCAGGCCGCCCACATCCGCGCCCTTGCCCTGCATCTGCAACTGTTCGAACACGGTGATCACGTCAGCCGGTTTGGAGGCGTTGATCAGCTGCTGAATGGCCGTGAAGATGAGCTGGTGCTCATGGCGATAGAAATCGCTGTCGGTCAGCAGGTCTGAGGCGCGGTCCCAGGCGCTGTTGTCCAGCAGCAGACCGCCCAGCACGCTCTGCTCGGCTTCGATGGAGTGCGGCGGCACCCGCAGCTTGGCAATTTCATCGGCGCCGATCGAGGCACTCAGGCCTGAAGGGGAGAAGGGTGTCGGGAGAACTGCGGCCATGGTCATCAATCATAAGGTTGCCAAGGCCTTGCGCATGTGGATAAGGCTGTGGACATGTGGGCAAGTCTGTGGGCAACCCTGGGATAGCTTGGGGATTGGCGTGGATAAGCTGCGGGCCCAATGAGAAAGCCGGCTCAAGGCCGGCTTCCTGGGGCAAATCCGGTGCAGGGCACCGGGCTCGCGTGGGTCTTGTAAAGACCTGATTGCTTAGGCGGTTTCGCCAACCACAGCGACGGTGATCTCGGCGACCACGTCGGTGTGCAGCGACAGCGACACAGGGTGCTCGCCCACGGTCTTCAGAGGACCATTGGGCAGGCGGATCTGGTGCTTGGCCACTTCGAAGCCGGCAGCCTTCAGGCCTTCAGCGATGTCGAAGTTGGTGACCGAGCCGAACAGACGGCCGTCCACGCCAGCCTTCTGGGTGATGGAGACGGTCTTGCCCGACAGCTTGTCGCCCAGGGCTTGAGCGGCAGCCAGCTTCTCGGCTTGAACCTTTTCCAGTTCAGCGCGACGGGCTTCGAATTCGGCGACAGCCTTTTCGGTGGCGCGACGAGCCTGGCCAGTGGGGATCAGGAAGTTACGGGCGTAACCGTCCTTCACGCGGACCACATCACCCAGGTTGCCCAGGTTGGCGACTTTTTCGAGGAGGATGATTTGCATGACAGAGAACTCCTTAGACGCGGTGCTGGTCGCTGTAAGGCAGCAGGGCCAGGAAGCGAGCGCGCTTGATGGCGGTGGTCAGCTGACGCTGGTAGATCGCGCGGGTGCCGGTCAGGCGAGCGGGGATGATCTTGCCGTTTTCAGCGATGAAGTCGCGCAGGGTGTCAACGTCCTTGTAGTCGATCTGTTCGACGTTGGCGACGGTGAAGCGGCAGAAGCGCTTGCGACGGAACAGCAGGGATTGCGTGTTGCGCTTGCCCTTGCGGTCTTTGGAGAACTTGCCGTTCTTGGAGCGGGGAGCAGCCATGATGACCTCTCAGTATCCGAATGGATGTGTTTAAACGATGTCGTTGAGTTCGGTGATGTGGAGCAGCACGCCACGGCCGTTGCGCGGAGCACCCAGGAAGCCAGCGATGCCCAATGGCTCGCCAACCGGCTTTCGACTCAATTGCTCTGCAATCGGGCCGATCGCCACCGCCTTCATCTCCAGCTTGACCTTGCGGGGAAGCTGGGCCTCGGTCACTTCGGATTCGTGCGCGAGCACGACGTCGAGTGCAGGCAGGCCGGCGGGGGTGTATCTCAGCGCGCTGCGTTCAATGATCTGGGCTGTGATCAGCACACGGTTCATGAACGACGCGGTCGCAACGCCTGTCAATGCCTTGCGGCATCAATCAGGCAGCGGCTTGCTCCTGCTGGGCCTTGCGGGCCTCTTCACGCTCAACTTGCTTCATCATCACGGAAGGAGCGGTTTCAGCCTTGTCCTTCAGCACGGTGAGGTGACGCAGCACGGCGTCGTTGAACTTGAAGCCGGTTTCGAGCTCAGCCAGGGTTTCCTTGCTGGTTTCGATGTTCAGGCACAGGTAGTGAGCCTTGGCCAGCTTGTTGATCTGGTATGCCAGCTGACGGCGGCCCCAGTCTTCAAGGCGGTGAACCTGGCCGCCGGTGGAGGCGATCAGGGCCTTGTAGCGTTCCAGCATGGCGGGAACCTGCTCGCTTTGATCCGGGTGGATCAGCACGACGATTTCATAGTGACGCATGGATACTCCTTGTGGATTCCAGTGGATGGAAGCCGTCACGAAGCGTCAAACCCGTAGACGGCAAGGGCTGCTCAAGAAATGAGCAACTGACGAAAAGCCTGCGATTGTAGCAGCGAAAACGCCACCCGAGGGTGGCGTTGGTGCATCCAGAGGCCAGATTTCGCGCTGAACCAGGCTCTTCCGGTGTCTTTTTGTCCGAAAACCTTATTGGGCTGCCAGGCGCTGCCAGGTTTCGACCACCGTGTCGGGATTCAGGGACAAGGAGACGATGCCCTCGGCGGCCAGCCATTCGGCGAAGTCAGGGTGATCCGAGGGGCCCTGGCCGCAGATGCCGATGTACTTGCCGTGTGCCCGGCAGGCCGCAATGGCGCGCGCGATCATGGCCTTCACGGCGGGGTCGCGCTCGTCGAAATCCTGTGCCAGCAACTCCAGGCCGGAGTCGCGGTCCAGGCCCAGGGTGAGCTGGGTCAGGTCGTTGGAGCCGATGGACATGCCGTCGAAGTACTCCAGGAACTGCTCGGCGAGGATGGCGTTGGACGGCACTTCGCACATCATGATGACGCGCAGGCCGTCGGTGCCGCCCTTGGAGGCGCGCACCAGACCGTGATCAGCCAGCATGCCCGTGACGCGCTCGGCCTGCTTCAGGGTGCGCACGAAGGGCACCATGATCTCGACGTTGGTCAGGCCCATGTCGTTGCGCACGCGCTTGAGCGCCTCGCACTCCATGGCAAAAGCCTCGCCGAACTCGGCGCTGATGTAGCGCGAGGCGCCGCGGAAGCCCAGCATGGGGTTTTCTTCCTCGGGCTCGTAGCGCGAGCCGCCGATCAGCTTCTTGTACTCGTTGGACTTGAAGTCCGACAGGCGCACGATGACAGGCTTGGGCCAGAAGGCGGCCGCGATGGTGGCCACGCCTTCGGCCAGCTTGTCGACATAGAAGGCGCGGGGCGACGCATGGCCACGGGCCACCGATTCGACGGCCTTCTTCAGGTCATTGTCGATGTTGGGGTAGTCCAGGATCGCCTTGGGGTGGACGCCGATGTTGTTGTTGATGATGAACTCGAGGCGAGCCAGGCCCACGCCGTTGTTGGGCATCTGGGCGAAGTCGAACGCGAGCTGGGGGTTGCCCACGTTCATCATGATCTTCAGGCCGATGTGGGGCATCTCGCCGCGGGTCACTTCGGTGATTTCGGTTTCCAGCAGGCCTTCATAGATGTAGCCGGTGTCGCCTTCGGAGCAGGCCACGGTCACCAGGGTGCCGTCGGTCAGTCGCTCGGTGGCGTTGCCGCAGCCGACCACGGCAGGGATGCCCAGTTCACGCGCGATGATGGCGGCGTGGCAGGTGCGGCCGCCACGGTTGGTGACGATGGCGCTGGCGCGCTTCATCACGGGCTCCCAGTTGGGGTCGGTCATGTCGGTGACGAGCACGTCGCCAGGCTTGACGGTGTCCATCTCGGAGATGCTGTGCACGATGCGCACGGGGCCGGTGCCGATCTTCTGGCCAATGGCGCGGCCTTCAGCGAGGATGGTGCCGGTGCTCTTGAGCTTGTAGCGCTGCTCGACCTTGCCCTGCATCTGGCTCTTGACCGTCTCAGGACGGGCCTGGAGGATGTAGAGCTTGCCGTCGGTGCCATCCTTGCCCCATTCGATGTCCATCGGGCGGCCATAGTGCTGCTCGATGATCAGGGCGTAGCGGGCCAGTTCGGTCACGTCCTCGTTGCTGAGGCTGTAGCGGTTGCGTGCCTCGACAGTGGTGTCCACGGTCTTGACCAGCTTGCCGGTGGCGGCCTTTTCTTCGGCGCTAGCGAACTCCATCTTCAGCAGTTTGGAGCCCAGGTTGCGGCGGATCACGGCCTGCTTGCCAGCCTTCAGGGCCGGCTTGTGCACGTAGAACTCGTCGGGGTTGACGGCGCCTTGCACCACGGTCTCGCCCAGGCCATAGCTGGAGGTGATGAACACCACGTCCTGAAAGCCCGATTCGGTGTCGATGGTGAACAGCAAACGAGGCATCAGGCAGGTCTTCGGCCGTGGCGGACGAACGCACGGCAAACGAGGCCTGCGGGTTGTCGCCAGCCAGCGTCGCGAAGGCGCTACGGATGGCCTGTTCCAGATCGGCGGGGAAGGGCTGGGCTTCCACCCAGCCGCGGATTTCGGCGCCAGCTTCGGCCAGGGCGCGCACGTCTTCGGTGTTCAGCGCCGCCAGACGCTTGCTGATGCGGTCGGCCAGACCGTCATGCTTGAGGAACTCGCGGAAGGCGTGGGCCGTGGTGGCAAAACCGGTGGGCACGCGCACGCCGTCGGGCAGTTGCGAGATCATTTCGCCCAGCGAGGCGTTCTTGCCGCCGACGACCTCGACATCGGACATGCGCAGTTGCTCGAAGGGCACGACCAGGGCGGTCGGCTCAAAGCGGTTGGTCATAAAAGCTCCAGGATGGTGAAAAAAATCTGTTTGGCATCCACGGTGAGGCTCAGGTCTGTTGTTGTAGGAAGTGGACCTTTGCCGCACATCTGACAACAGCTGTGGACACGAGATGGACTGATTGTAGGGTCAGGCCTATGATCGTGCGCTCATCACGCTCAATTCCTCCGGCCTGTGAACCTGTGTTTGCGTGCAAAGCTGACACGTCCAGTTGAGGGGGCTTTTTTCCATTTGTCTGCTTATGTCTGATCGCAGTGTGTTTTTCGTGTCGGATGGCACAGGTATCACGGCCGAAACCATGGGGAATTCGATCCTGGCTCAGTTCGCCATCAAGCCCCGGCACGTGCGTCGGCCCTTCATCGACACGGTGGACAAGGCACATCAGGTGGTGCGGGAAATCAATGCGGCCGGGCAGCGCGAGGGCAAGCGCCCCATCGTGTTCACGACGCTGGCCAACGACGATGTGCTGGACATCCTCAAGGGCTGCGAGGCGCGGGTGTTTGACGTGATCAAGACCTTCGTCGAGCCCCTCGAGGAAGAATTCAACATGAAGTCCAACCACCGCGTGGGCCGTTTCAGCGACCCCAGCGTGGACCAGGAGTACAACGACCGCATCGAGGCCATCAATTTCGCGCTGGAGCACGACGATGGCCAATCCTCGCGCAGCCTGGAGTCGGCCGATGTGGTGCTGGTGGGCGTGAGCCGTTGCGGCAAGACGCCGACGTCTCTGTACCTCGCGATGCAGCACGGCATCAAGGCCGCCAACGTGCCGCTGATCCCCGAGGATTTTGATCGCGGTTTCCTGCCCACGATGCTCAAGCCTTACAAGAAGAAGTGCTTTGGGCTGACGATCGAGCCCAGTCGCTTGAGCCAGATCCGCAACGAGCGTCGGCCGGGCAGCAAGTACGCCAGTCTCGAGAACTGCCGGCTCGAGGTGGCGCAAGCCGAGGCCATGATGCGCCGCGAGGGCATCGACTGGCTGTCGTCGACGCACAAGTCGATCGAGGAAATCGCCACGACCATCTTGCGCGACATCAGGCCGGATCGCCTGATCTACTGATGGGGCCGGTACGCTCAGTTGGGCGTGCTCTGGCGCTTTTGAGTCAGATGATGGGCGGCCATTTCAATGAAGTGGCTCAGGCGGCTTGAGAGGGTTTCGGCTGTCAGCAGGGTGTCGTGGTCACCCGTACGCGCCTGTTCTTGCGTCTGGACCGCCAGCCTCGCCAGCTCGGGCGTATGCAGGTTCAGCGCCGTGCCTTTGATGTTGTGCGCAATCTTGGCAAGCTGCTCCAGGTTCTGGCCCTTGATGGCGCGCTCCAGATCTTGCTGGATTTCATGGAGTGTGTCGCCCAGCATCGCGATCAGGCGGTCCAGCAGTTGGGGCTGTGCCTGGAAGTACTGCTGCATGGCCTGCCAGTCGTTGATGTCGTGCTGCATGTCGGGCTCGTTGTTCATTGTTGCTGGCGCGGCCGCGGGGGGGGCCATGGGCGGGGTGTTGCCTGGGCGCCAGCGTGCGAACCGGCGTATTTCATCGACCAGCGTATCGAGCATATACGGTTTGGTGACGTAACCAACCATGCCAGCCCGGCGGGCCTGCTGTTTGGCCGTGTCGAATGCATGTGCCGTCAGGCCGATGACAGGCAACGAGGGGGCAATGTGGCCCAGTGCCTGGGCGGCCTGGTAGCCATCCATCACCGGCATCTGGATGTCGCACAGCACCACATCGAAGCTCGACGGCCCTTGTACGCGAACCTGTTCAAGCGCATGCGCGCCATCGAATGCGCAGGTGACGAGGGCACCTTCCTGTTCCAGCATCTGTTGCAGGACCAGACGGTTGACCGGGTTGTCTTCTGCAGCCAGCACACGGATGTTCGCCAGGCGCTGGGTGCTGTTGACGGTGGTGCGGTTGAACTTGGTCTTGATGGCGTTGAGCAGGCGCAATGGGCTCAATGGCCCCGCCACCACCGGCAACTCGTTGCGCAGCGTCGATGGCAACTCGACAACGGCACTGGCCGGGGCATTGACCAGCACGGTGTGCCCCCATTCGATGTTGCGGCGGATTTCCGCTGGCTCGCAGCGAGGCAGGGCGTCAGACGACAGCACGATCACGTCAGGCTGACAACTGGGCGGCAGGGGTAATGCCGTACCGTTGGTCACCTTCAGGCCCCTGTCGCGCAAGGAGTCGCACAGGGCTGCCGACGCGGGCGTGGATTGGCCGATCATGGCGACATGGCGGATGTGGCGCGTGTCGCCCGCTTCAGGGTGCAGCGCGGGCAATTTGACCGTGAATGTGGTTCCCTGGCCGGGCTGGCTGATCACCTGAATGTGCCCTCGCATCATCTCGACCAGGCGCTTGCAGATGGCCAGACCCAGGCCGGTACCGCCCGATTGCGCGGGGTGATGCCCATGGACCTGCACGAAGGGCTGGAACAGTTGCTCCAGCTTGTCGGCGGACATGCCAATGCCCGTGTCTGACACCTCCATGATGAGGTCTGGCGCGATGTAGTCAAGCCGGATGGCGACCTGCCCGCTGTCGGTGAACTTGATGGCGTTGGACAGCAGGTTCAACAGGATCTGAGACAGGCGGGTGGCGTCACCATGGAAGTACTGAGGCACGTCTGGCGACTCGTGGATGATCAAGGGCAGCCCTTTGGCCTGCGCCAGGATCGCCTTGAGCGTGAGCACATGTTCCAGCACCTGGCCGAGGTTGATGCGTTCATATTGCAGGTTCAACTTGCCGGATTCGATGCGCGAAAAATCCAGCACGTCGTTGACCAGCGTGAGCAGGTGATTGGCGGAATCGAGCATCTGCTCGAAGGTTCTGGCTTGGGGGGTGCCTGCAGCTTGCCGGGCGCCGATCTGAGCGAGGCCGAACATGGCGTTCAAGGGCGTGCGCACCTCATGGCTGATGTTGGCCAGGAACTCGCTCTTGGCCTGGTTGGCGGCCTCTGCCGCCAGTTCAGCCTGCTTGATCTGGCTGATGTCGAACACGATCACCAGAAAGCCCTGTACCACGCCATCGACGATGTCCGGGATGTAGTGGGCCTCGCTGTGCCGAGCCTGGCCTGGCTGAGTGGGTATGGGGATGATGCGTTCGAAGCGCTGGCGCTGACCCTCGAGCGCCGCTTTCATATATGGCCAGTTCTGCTGGAACAGTTCAGGCCCGAGCAGATCCTTGATGTGCCGGTTGCGTAATTGCTCGCCAGGCATGCCGAACCAGTCCAGATAGGCCTTGTTGGCGAAGCGGTTGCGCAGGTCTTTGGTCCAGTAGCCGATGAGGCCGGGGATGCCGTCCAGAATGTGCTGCAGCAGTCGTTCATGCTCGCCCAGTGCGGCGGTGCGCTCTTTCACGCGCTCTTCAAGTGACTCCGAAAGCCTGAGGATGGCGCGCTCGGCCTCTTTGCGTGCCGTGATGTCCATCACGATGCCGGTGTAGGTGGCCTGACCATCCGGTAGTGCTTGCCCAGGTTGGCCTCGCGACATGATCCACCTGATGGGGCCGTTGTCCGGGTTGGTTCGCCACTCCAGTTCGAAGGGTTCGCCTTTTTCGCGGGCGGCCGACACGAGCTGCACGGACCGCTCGCGGTCTTCCGGGTGAATGCCGGCGAGCCACGCATCATGGCTGGGCGGCGTATCGGGCGGCAGGCCGAACAGGGGCCAGACCTCTTGCGACCAGGTGTTCAAGTTCGTGCCGAGGTGCCATTCCCACAGGCCGGCTTGCGCCGCAGACAGGGCCATTTTCAGCCCGTCTTCCGTGGGTTGGAAACGCACGGGACGCCTGTTGCTTTCAGTCAGAACCTGCATAGGCCTCCTTGTGAGAGAGCTTGAGCTGCTACTGAACGAGTGGGGTTCTGGCAATCGGTTAAGGCGGTCTGCCCGATGAACCCAAATCGGACAGATCACCTTAACGTTTATGAAGGGGCTTGGCAATGTGCCGGCCTTAAATCTGCCCGCATGTTGTGGGAGGCACGAAACGATCCGGCCCGCGTGGGATGGGTATCCCGGACGCGGGCCGTCTGGCATGGGCTGCTGCACCGACGCAGCGGGTGAAGCGATCAGCCTTGGTAGTCGCTCACCGGCACGCAAGAGCAGAACAGGTTGCGGTCGCCGTGGACGTTGTCCACGCGGCCCACGGGCGACCAGTACTTCTGCTTGCGCAGGCTGGCCACGGGGTAGGCAGCCACTTCGCGGCTGTAGGCGTGCGGCCAGTCGGCCTTGAGCAGGCTGGCGGCGGTGTGCGGCGCGTTTTTGAGCGGGTTGTCGTCCTGCGGCAGCTTGCCTTGTTCCACCAGGCGAATTTCTTCGCGGATGGCGATCATGGCGTCACAGAAGCGGTCCAGTTCGGCCTTGGATTCGCTCTCGGTGGGCTCGACCATCAGGGTGCCGGCCACAGGGAAGCTCAGTGTCGGGGCATGGAAGCCGTAGTCGATCAGGCGCTTGGCCACGTCTTCGGCGCTGACGCCGCTGCTGTCCTTCAGCGGGCGCAGGTCGAGGATGCACTCGTGGGCCACGCCGCCGCCCTTGATGGTCTGGCTGCCGCCGCTGAAGTGGATGTCGTAGTGGTCGGCCAGGCGGGCGGCCACGTAGTTGGCGTTCAGGATGGCCACTTCGGTGGCGGCCTTCAGGCCGTCGGCACCCATCATGCGGATGTACATCCAGCTGATCGGCAGAACCGCAGCATTGCCCAGCGGGGCGGCCGATACGGCGCCAACCTGCACGTCAGAGCCGATGCCGGCCGAACGGTGGGCTGGCAGGTAGGGCGCCAGATCGCCCTCGACTCAGACGGGGCCGCCGCCGGGGCCGCCACCGCCGTGCGGGATGCAGAAGGTCTTGTGCAGGTTCAGGTGGCTGACGTCACCGCCGAACTGGCCAGGGGCGGCCAGGCCGACCAGGGCGTTCATGTTGGCGCCGTCCACGTAGACGCGCCCGCCATGCTGGTGCACCAGCTTGCACAGCTCGGTCACACGGGTTTCGAACACGCCGTAGGTCGAGGGGTAGGTGATCATCACGGCGGCCAGGTTGGCGCTGTGCTGTTCGCACTTGGCCTTGAGGTCGTCCAGATCGACGTTGCCATCGGCGTCGCACTTGGTGACCACCACTTTCATGCCCACCATCTGGGCGCTGGCGGGGTTGGTGCCGTGCGCCGATTCGGGGATCAGGCAGATGTCGCGGTGGCCTTCGCCCTTGGATTCGTGGTAAGCCTTGATGATCAGCAGGCCGGCGTATTCGCCTTGCGAGCCGGCATTGGGTTGCAGGCTGATACCGGCGTAACCGGTGGCCTGGCTCAGCCAGGCGCACAGCTCTTCATTGAGCAGCTCGTAGCCCTTGAGCTGGTCGCGCGGGGCGAAGGGGTGGATGTGCGCGAACTCGGGCCAGGTGATGGGGATCATCTCGCTGGTGGCGTTGAGCTTCATGGTGCACGAGCCCAGCGGGATCATGGTGCGGTCCAGCGCCAGGTCCTTGTCGGCCAGGCCGCGCAGGTAGCGCAGCATGTCCGTTTCGCTGTGGTGGGTGTTGAACACCGGGTGCGTCAGGAAGGCGCTTTCACGACGCAGCTTGGCAGGCAGGCCCAGGGCCACGCCATTTTCGAAGGCGGCAAAAGAGGGCAGCGGCTTGCCACCCGAGAACACCGTCCACAGGTCGATGATGTCATTGCGGGTGGTGGTCTCGTCCAGTGAGATGGTCACGCTGTCACTGCTGGCATCGCGCAGGTTGATGCCGAGCTTCACGGCAGCGGCCAGCACGGCCTCGCGGTCTTCGGCCAGCACCTGGATGGTGTCGAACCAGGTGGTGTGCACGACCTGGCGGCCCATGGCCTTGAGGCCTTCGGCCAGGATGGAGGCGTAGCTGGCCACGCGCAAGGCGATGCGCTTGAGGCCTTCAGGGCCGTGGTAGACCGCGTACATGCTGGCCACGACGGCGGGCAGCACCTGGGCGGTACAGATGTTGGAGGTGGCCTTTTCGCGGCGGATGTGCTGCTCGCGGGTTTGCAGGGCCAGGCGGTAGGCCGGGTCACCGTGGCTGTCCACGCTCACGCCAACCAGGCGGCCAGGCATCGAGCGCTTGAGCTCGTCCTTGGTGGCCAGGTAGGCGGCGTGCGGGCCACCGTTGCCCATGGGCATGCCGAAGCGCTGGGTGGTGCCGCAGGCGATGTCGGCACCCAGTTCGCCCGGAGGCGTCAGCAGGGTCAGGGCCAGCAGGTCGGCGGCCACGATGGCCATGGCACCCTTGGCGTGCAGGGCGTCGATCAGGGGACGCAGGTCACGTACCTGGCCATTGACGCCGGGGTACTGCATCAGCGCGGCGAAGCAGTCATTCGTTTGCAGGTGCTCGGCCAGTTGCGCTGCGTGCACCAGGTCCACGGTGATGCCCAGGGGCTTGGCGCGTGTCTGGATCACTTCCAGTGTCTGCGGGAACACGTCATGGCAGACCACAAAACGGGTCGACTTGCTCTTGCCGCCGCGTGCGGCCAGGGTCATGGCTTCCGCGGCTGCGGTGGCTTCGTCCAGCATGGAGGCGTTGGCGATCGCCATGCCGGTCAGGTCGGTGACCATGGTCTGGAAGTTGATCAGCGCTTCCATGCGGCCTTGCGAGATCTCGGCCTGGTAGGGCGTGTAGGCGGTGTACCAGGCGGGGTTCTCAAGGATGTTGCGCAGGATGACGCCAGGCGTCAGGGTGCCGTAGTAGCCCTGGCCGATGAAGTTGCGCATCAGCTTGTTTTGCTGCGCAATGGCCTTGAGTTCAGCCAGCGCCTGGGCTTCCGTCAGTGGGGCGGGCAGCTCCATGGGGTTGCCGCGCTTGATGCTGGCCGGCACGATGCCGTCGATCAGGGCCTGCCGCGAGGCCACGCCGATGGCGCTGAGCATGTGTTGCTGCTCTTCATCCCAGGGGCCGAGGTGGCGGGCCTGGAATTCGGTCGCGTGTTCGAGTTCAGCGAGGGTGGGCAGGTGGGTGTTCAGCATGGCGTTCGGCGGCGGGCAAAGCTCTGGGGGCACGGTGTGGGCACGCGATCAGGTCGGTGCCCGGCGGGCGGCCGCCCTGAGGCGGGCCACTCGCGGATCGCTTGGGGGCGATCAGGCGTTTTTCAGCAGGTCGTCGTAAGCGGTCTTGTCCAGCAGGGCGTCCAGCTCGGCGGGGTTGGCCAGCTTGACCTTGAAGAACCAGCCAGCGCCCGTGGGGTCGCTGTTGGCCAGCGAGGGGTCGTCGCGCAGGGCTTCGTTGACTTCGGTGATTTCACCGGTCACGGGCATGTAGACGTCGGCAGCGGCCTTCACGGACTCGACCACACCGGCCACGTCCTTGGGATTGAAGGTGGTGCCCACGGCAGGCAGGTCCACGAACACGACGTCGCCCAGGGCGTCTTGAGCGTGGTGGGTGATGCCGACGATGGCGGTGCCGTCAGCTTCGATTTGCAGCCATTCGTGGTCGGGCGTGTACTTGATGGTCATGGTGGACGTCCTGGGAAAAATGGGTAATGGGGTGAATATGCTTGGTGCCGAACGGGCGAGAGTATGGCTCAGGGCGCCGTGCTCGCGTCCGGCCGGCTTGGTGTTTTCAGCCGCGGTAGTAGCGGTTGGGCACGAAGGGCAGGGTGGTCACGGTCATGGTGACGCGCTTGTCGCGCACGATGGCGAAAACCGGGGTGCCCACGGCAGCTTGGGGCGTGGCCACATAGGCCAGGGCAATGGGCTGAGCGGTGGCCACATAGGCCAGGGCAATGGGCTGGCCCAGGCTGGGGCTGGGCGAGCCACTGGTCACCACGCCGATCTCTTGTCCGTCTGCATTGACGACCTTGGCGCCTTCACGCACGGGCATGCGCTCGGTGCTGATCAGGCCGACGCGCTTGCGGGCCGCGCCGTTGGCCAGCTGGCCGTCGATCACGCTGGCGCCGGGGTAGCCACCGGCACGGGCACCACCGGCGCGGCGCACCTTCTGGATGGCCCAGGTGATGCTGCCTTCAACAGGCGTGGTGGTAGTGTCGATGTCGTGGCCGTACAGGCACAAGCCGGCCTCCAGGCGCAAGGTGTCGCGCGCACCCAGGCCGATGGGCTTGACTTCCGGCTGGGCCAGCAGCGCGCGGGCCAGTTGCACGGCCTTGTCGGCGGGCACGGAGATTTCGAAGCCGTCTTCACCGGTGTAGCCGGAGCGGGTCAGGAAGCAGTCGATGCCGTCGAGCACGACATGGCCGCCGGTCATGAAGGTGAGCTTCTGCACGTCGGCATTCAGGCGGGCCAGGGCGGTGACGGCTTGCGGGCCTTGCAGGGCCAGCAGGGCCTGTTCAGGCAGGGGTTGCACGGTGCAGCGGCCACCGATGTGCTGCTGCATGTGCGCGATGTCTTGCACCTTGCAGGCGGCGTTCACCACGACGAACAGGTCGTTGTCGCGGCGGGTGACCATCAGGTCGTCCAGGATGCCGCCTTGTTCGTTCGTGAACAGGGCGTAACGTTGCTTGAACTTGGGCAGATCGACGATGTCCACCGGCACCAGGGATTCGAGCGCAGCGTCGGCGCCTTCGCCTTTGAGCAGCACCTGCCCCATGTGGGAGACGTCGAACAGGCCAGCGGCGGCGCGGGTGTGCTTGTGCTCGTTGAGGATGCCGGTGGCGTACTGCACGGGCATGTCATAGCCGCCGAAGGGCACCATCTTGGCGCCCAGTTCGATGTGCAGGGCGTGCAGCGGCGTTTTCAACAGGGTTTCAGTGTTGTCAGCGGACATGGCAGTGGCTGGCTGCGAGGCCAGCGGGAGGGCAATCTGAGTGGATCCAGACCCGTCCTCAACCGCGTGGTTCACCCGGCGGAGACCGTTTCCGGTGCTGCCCTCTCTGTCCGCTTTACCTGAGAGATTGACCCCTCGCTGCGACCTGATCGCGGCGTTGTGGGCTTGCCCCTTCGGTGGCTAGGCTCACCCTGTTTGCGACAAGGTCACCAGGCTCTCTCCAGTGAGGATCATGGTGCCGGCTTCACCAGCCTGGGCACCATGTTCGCCAGTCCTTTTGCCTGAGCGTTCGGGCGGCCAACTCACGTTGGGTGGCCCTGCGCCTTCGGCGGCCTCGGCGTGTAGGCCTTGGCTCTCTCCTGACAAGCCGCGAGTGTATCAGCCCCCAGGGGCTTCGCGTGTGAAAAAAGCCGCGCCAGCGCGTTGTCATCGGTTCGCGCGGGCACGGCTTTGAGGGGGGCTGAAAAGCTTATTGCATCAACAAATGGGGCAGCCACAGCGACAGGCCCGGCCAGTAGGTCACCACGCCGAGGAAGACCAGCATGGTCAGCAGCCAGGGCCAGACGGCCACCGTCAACTCGGTGATGCCCATCTTGGTGATGCCCGAGGCCACATACAGGTTCAGACCCACCGGCGGGTGGCACATGCCGACTTCCATGTTGACCACCATCAGGATGCCCAGATGCACCGGATGGATGCCGAGCTTGACCGCCACCGGGAACAGGATCGGCGCCATGATCAGCACGATCGA